>JAESUW010000020.1 GCA_016760525.1 Labilibaculum sp. | reverse complement strand
AAACGAAGTTAGAATTGTTAAACTGCATACGAGAGAGAGTTTTTTTGAATAAGACAAAAGTTAAAACTGCTGGTTTACTACTTCTTGTATTATTATCTGTTTTTTCCGTAACGGGATGTAACGAAAAAGATCTTACACTGGAATATATTATTACTGAAAAAACAGATCCTACTCCTGATGAAACTCTTGCTCAATATGATGTTCCTTTTGGCAATATTCCCCAAACATCGGATATCGCCATGTATGAGATCAATCCAATGGTTTTTAGTTCCAATGGTAACCTGGAAGGCATTGAAGCAAGGCTCGATTCAATTAAAAATTTAGGCATTAATGTCATTTGGTTAATGCCCATTCACCCTATTGGTGAGTTAAATGGTGTAGGTTCACCCTACTGTGTTAAAAATTATACAGAGATCAATTCAGACTATGGTAGTCTTGAGGATCTGCGCAAATTGGTGAAAGAAGCCCATAGCCGAAACATGGCAGTTATTATGGATTGGGTTGCCAATCATACAGCCTGGGATAATGCATGGGTAGAAAATAAATCATGGTATACACAGGATGATTCCGGGAATATAATTAGCCCTTCAGGGATGGGATGGGACGATGTTGCCGATTTAAATTATTCCAGCACCGATATGCGCAACGAAATGATCAGTGCAATGAAGTACTGGATATTAACAGCAAATATCGATGGTTACCGCTGCGATTATGCCGAAGGTGTTCCTGCTGATTTCTGGAAACAGGCAATTGATACTTTGCGGAATATTCCGGATCGGGAAATCATCATGTTTGCCGAAGCTACAGATAAAGACTTGTATTCCTCTGGATTTGATATGGTTTTTGGCTGGGATTTTTATGGCAAACTCAAAGAAATATTTACCGAAGCTGTGTCTGCGAGTGAATTAACAAATGCCAATACAAGTGATTATACCGACATCCCTTCCGGCTCAGAGATTATTCGGTTTACAACCAATCACGATTTTAATTCTGAAGAAAGTCCAATCAGTATTTTTAAGGGAAACAAAGGTTCAATGGCCGCATTTGTTCTTTCTTCCTACATGGGAGGTGTTCCTTTACTTTATAACGGACAAGAAGTTGGATGTCCGGTTGAACTTTCATTTTTCAGCGGAGGAACAACAAAAATTGATTGGTCAATCAATCCTGAGATATGGGTAGAATACAAAAAACTGATGAACTTTAGGAACAACAGCAATGCTGTAAAAACAGGTTCTATCGAATCATTTTCAAACAACGAGATTGTTGCTTTCAAACGAATTTCCGAAATAGAGGAGGTATTGATAATTGTTAATGTTCGCGAAACCTCAGTGGATTATCAGATACCTGCCTCTCTTTCCAATACAAATTGGAAGCATGCACTCGATGGTTCAGATGTGTTGCTGGAAAATTCCATTTCGATGCAAGCATTCTCCTATCTAATACTAAAAAATTAAAAAACCTCATTCTGTTTAAAAATAGATTTGTAAACGAAATACTCAAATAAACAGACTCTGTTTTAATAAAAAAAAATAAGGCTGTATAAATATTTTCCCCGGATAGTAAACCTCCGGGGAATTTTTATTTAATGACATCCTTATAAGTAAAACAGTACCAATAGTACCACCTTCACAGTTCCCATTTTTTATCTACCTTTGCAGGCAAATATGAATAATTAAGGATACTATACCGATTATTAAATGAATAAGCGTCAAGTTCGCACACTTCTTGCTACTTTTCATTTACATATCGGCATAATGCCAAAAGCTAGTTTCAATATACAAAAGACATTATGCAGGAAAACAATGCAAAAGGTACTGATATCTCTACATTAGGAGAATTCGGATTAATAAAACACCTAACTAAAAATATCAAGCTAAAACATGCAAGCACCAATCTTGGTGTAGGCGACGATGCTGCTGTTTTAGATTACCAGAATAAAAAAACCGTTGTTACCACAGACTTATTGCTGGAAGGTATCCATTTCGATTTAATGTACACACCACTTAAACATTTAGGCTACAAATGTATTGCGGTGAATGTTTCGGATATTTATGCAATGAATGCGCTTCCAAAACAGGTAACTGTTTCTATCGCAATCTCAAAACGATTCACCGTAGAAGCAATGGAAGAAATTTACGAAGGAATCAATTTGGCTTGTGAAAATTACAATGTCGATTTAGTGGGTGGGGATACTACATCATCTTTAACTGGTTTGTGTATTTCGGTTACCGCAATTGGTGAAGCTGATGCAGATCAATTGGCTTACCGAAGTGGTGCTAAAGAGAACGATTTAATCTGCGTAAGCGGAAATTTAGGTGCTGCCTTTGCCGGCTTACAATTACTGGAACGTGAAAAACGTGTTTACGACAACAATCCAGACATGCAACCCGACTTAACGGGTCATGATTACATTCTGGAACGTCAATTGAAACCTGAGGCACGAAAAGACATTTATGAGCGTTTACAGGAAGCGAAGATTGTACCTTCTTCGATGATTGATATTTCTGATGGATTGTCGTCGGACATCATGCACATTTGCGAGGAATCGAAAGTTGGCTGTCATATTTACGAGGAGAAAATTCCTGTAGACTACGAAACACACAAAATGGCTGAAGAGCTAAATATAAATTACAGTACTTTCTCATTAAACGGTGGTGAAGATTACGAACTGTTGTTTACTGTTCCTTTGGATAAATTCGATGCAATCGAAAAAATGGAAGATGTGAAAATAATTGGCCACATCACCGATATCTCGAAAGGGAAATATTTGGTAACAAGAGATGGTGTCGAAATTGAATTACAAGCACAAGGATGGAAT
Organism: Labilibaculum sp.; assembly: GCA_016760525.1. Classification (GTDB taxonomy): domain Bacteria; phylum Bacteroidota; class Bacteroidia; order Bacteroidales; family Marinifilaceae; genus Labilibaculum. Next base: position 62,699 of record JAESUW010000020.1, on the reverse strand, counting down.
CCGATAAAGGAAGAGTAAGAGAATTAAGGCTAGATAAGTCCATTGCTTCTTTTTTCACATAGAGCAAATAGAAATTAATGATGATCTTTCCCTTCCAGGGAAAGTGCCGACAGGTGAAAGGGTGTCGTTTATTTTCACCCCTCTGTCCTATCGGACATCTCCCCTAAAAATGGGAGAACACCATAATCAACCGAATTAACAAAAAACAAAAAGTGAGATCCTCTTAGAAGATCTCACTTTTTTTATATCTATCGGAATTACTCAGGAAAATATCCTCTCATAATACCACGCTTCGAATTTTTCACAAACAGAATGATATCATCACGCTCAGGAGAAGCAGGCATTTCAGCTTCAATAGCTTCTAATGCTGCCGAATTATTCATCCCTTTTTGATATAGATAACGATACACATCCTGAATTTCACGAATTTTTTCGTTTCCAAATTCACGACGACGCAATCCTATTGAATTTATACCAATATATGAAATTGGCTCACGTCCTGCCTTCACATATGGAGGAACATCTTTACGCACCAAAGTCCCACCTGAAATCATTACATGCGACCCAATGTGTACAAATTGATGAACAGCAACCAATCCACTTAAAATAGCATAATCGTCAATAATCACTTCTCCTGCAATTTGACAGGCGTTACCAATAATACAGTTGCTCCCAACGATACAATCGTGGGCAATATGCACGTATGCCATTAACAGACAGTTACTCCCAACAATGGTTTTACCTTTGGCCACAGTACCTCTGTTAATAGTAACACATTCGCGAATAGTTGTATTGTCTCCAATTTCAACAGTTGTTTTTTCGCCGCGGAATTTCAAATCCTGAGGAACAGCACCAATAACGGCTCCTGGAAATACCACGCAATTTTTACCAATACGGGTTCCCTCCATGATAGTGGCATTCGACCCAATACGAGTTCCTTCTTCAATTACAACATCTTTGTCAATAGTAACAAAGGGCTCAATCACTACATTATCAGCGATTTTAGCCTCTGGATGTACATATGCTAACGGTTGCTTCATTTTTTTTTATATTTCATTTTATGCAAAACACCAATCAAAAGGAGTATTGCGTAGCAGTAGTTACAAATTATTATTTTTTCTTTGCGATTTGAGCCATAAACTCACCCTCAGCAACAACAGTATCACCAACAAAAGCTAAACCGCGCATATTAGCAATTCCCCTACGTATAGGAGAAAGAAAGCGTAATTTAAAAATTATGGTATCACCAGGTACAACTTTCTTTCTAAACTTGATGTTATTTTGAGTTAAGAAATAAGTTGAGTAATTCTCTGGATCATCAACTTGGTTCAACACCAAAATACCACCACATTGTGCCATCGCTTCCACCAATAAAACACCTGGCATTACAGGTTCTTCAGGAAAGTGACCCACGAAAAAAGGCTCATTCATTGATACATTTTTCACACCCACGATACTATCATCCTGAATATCGATAATTTTGTCAACAAACAAGAATGGAGGACGGTGTGGTAATAATCCCATAACACCATTAATGTCTAAAACAGGCTCTTTATTTGGATCATAAGCCGGAACTGAATCTTTTCCCATTTCTTTCTTAATTCGTTTGATTAATAATTTTGCCATTTCAGTATTTGGTCCATGACCAGGACAGGTAGCAATAACCCTTCCTTTTATAAACTTACCGCAAAGAGCAAGGTCACCAATTACATCAAGTAATTTGTGACGAGCACACTCATTATCAAAATAAAGTTCCAAATTACTTAAAATCCCTTCCTTCACCTCAACATGCTGATGGTCAAACAAATCGGCAATACGATTTAATTCTTTTTGCTCCATCAATTGGTCCATTATAACAATGGCATTATCCAAATCTCCACCTTTAACTAAATTGTGGTTTAACAAAAATTCCAGCTCCCGTACAAAAACAAACGTACGACACATAGAAATTTCTTCTTTATAGTCTTTTAACGAATTTAAGCGAGCGTATTGATTTCTCAGCACTTTAGAATCGAATGAAATCATGGTATCCACGCTATATTCATCGTCAGGTAGAATCGTAATTTCAGAACCACGAGCTTCATCCTTAAAGGTTATTTTTTCCTTTGGCACATAATACTCACGAATTGCATTTTGCTCTACAATTCCAACTTCCTCAATTCCCTGCACATAGAATTTAGCACTTCCATCCAAAATTGGAGGTTCCGCAGAATCCATCTCAATCAAACAGTTATCAACACCTAATCCATACAAAGCAGACAGTGCGTGTTCCACAGTTTGAACTTTACATTCTCCTTTTTCCAATACAGTTCCTCTTGAAGTATCAACAACATACTTGGCACTTGCCACAATGGTAGGTTGACCTTCTAAATCTACACGTTTAAACTGATACCCGTGATTTTCGGATGCAGGTACAAACTTTATAGATACTTCCAATCCTGTATGAAGTCCCTTTCCAGTAAGAGTAAATTCTTTTGCTAATGTTCTTTGCTTATCTGCCATAACTTGACACCAATATTTTTTAATTCCAGATTCAATAATTGAAAGAAAAACTTTCTTTTATTCTTTCTTTAATGCTTTTACTTCCTTTTCCAATTCAATAATTTGTTCTCTCATTTTAGGCAAATTCCTAAATAGAACATACGATTTTTGATAAGGTCCAAAATCAAATGCAGGTGATCCCTGAACAACCGTACCTACTTTTTTGATGTTTTTTCCAAGACCAGATTGCGCTGCTACTTTTACTTCATCTGTAATGGTAAGATGTCCGGCAAAACCAACTTGCCCGCCAATCATACAATTCTTACCAATTTTGGTACTTCCTGCAATACCGGTTTGCGAAGCAATCACTGTATTTTCATCTATCTCTACATTATGAGCCACCTGAATTAAATTATCCAACTTAACTCCTTTACGGATAATAGTAGATCCCATAGTAGCACGATCAACACAAGTATTCGCACCAATCTCAACATGGTCTTCAATTACTACATTGCCTACTTGTGGTACTTTTTTATAATTGTTAGCTGATGAAGGCGCAAAACCAAATCCATCACCTCCAATTACAACTCCAGAGTGAAAAATACATTCAGCCCCAATCTTACATCCTTCGTAAATCTTAACTCCTGAGTTCAAAATCGTGTTATCGCCAATAACTACATTATCTCCAACATATGAATTAGGATAGATTTTTACGTTATTTCCAATCTGAACATTACTCCCAATATAAGCGAAAGCACCAATGTAAATTTTCTCACCCAACTTAGAGGACTTACTCACAAAAGAAGGCTCTTCAATTCCCGTTTTCTGTGGTTTGCTTTGCTCATACATCTCCAGCAATTGCGCTAAGGCCTGATAGGCATCATCAACACGAACAAGTGTCGTTTCAATCTCTTTCTCAAGCTTAAAGTCCTTATTTACCAGAACAATTGATGACTGTGTAGAATAGATATAGTGTTCATATTTGGGGTTTGCTAAAAATGAAAGAGTTCCAGGCTTCCCTTCTTCAATTCTGGAAACATTAGTTACCTTAACCTTAGCATTCCCATCAACTTCTCCGTTAAGAAACTCTGCAATATCTTCTGCTGTAAATTCCATTCGTTCTATTTTTTATCAGATCAATTAAATGATTTTATTCACACAGTATTTACAACATAAATACCGCATACAAATCATCAAATATAGCTGATTTATAAGAAAAAAATTTCTGCAAATCTAATAATTATTTCATGCACATAAAATTTTTTCTCCAATTGACTCTTATATCAACAGAAAAACCAGTGTGTAAAACAAAGATTAAATCATCTGGCAATGAGCAGAATTTCACTCAAATAACTCTTGAATTTTAGGATAACACAAATAATATTTCTTTACTGTTTTAGATAAGACAGAAGCATCCAACATATCTGAAGCCTCACCAATATCGCACCGTGTTCCATCCTTGTAAAGGATATTTATACTGTCATCATTAGAGCTATATGCATTATTGCTAATAGAATTGGAAATTACCAAGAAGTCAAGAGCGTGATTTGAACAAGCAAAATAATTTTTCACTCTTTTTTTCACTTGATCAATATATTCTTCAGAAAAGGCTGTTTTTTGAATCTCAATTTTAAATAATTGACGATCCCGAATGCATTTACACAAATATGAAAGAACTTTATCCTTATGATTTGACCACACTTTAAGGCTCACCATTATATCATCATCATCTAAGTCAGCAAATATTTCCAATGCGCTTCGACCATTAAGAACAGCATTCGGATTTTCAAACTCCAATTCACCCACTCGGTTATATAAAAAATAAGATAAAGATGGTGTAGCAAACAGTTCATCACCTCTTTCGGCCAGATATTTTGCTCTCTTCAAAATATGAACCAACATCTCCTCTGCAGCAATAACTGTCTTGTGCAAATAAACTTGCCAATACATTAGGCGTCGGGCTATCAAAAATTTCTCGATTGAATAGATCCCTTTTGCCTCAACCACCAAATGATCATCTACTACATCCAGCATTTTTATGATGCGAGCCGATCCAACAGCCCCTTCCGTAACCCCGGAAAAGAAACTATCCCGCCTCAAATAATCCAGCCTGTCCATATCCAACTGACTAGACACCAACTGATTTAAAAACCTTTTTGGATATTTATTTCGAAATATTTTTATAGCGATACTAAGTTCACCTTCAAATTGCTGATTTAAGCGCATCATAAACAGTTCAGAAATCCGTTCGTGAGTTATACCATCTACAATACTATATTCCAACGCATGAGAAAAAGGTCCATGTCCGATATCATGCAGCAATATTGCCGTGTATACCCCCTCTTCTTCCTCTTTGGTAATTACATGTCCTTTCGATCGTATAGTTTCAATTGCAAGACTCATTAGATGAGTTGCTCCCAATGCATGCTGAAATCTATTATGAAAGGCTCCGGGAAACACCAGATAAGTAAGCCCTAATTGCTTTATTCGTCTTAACCTCTGAAAAAAAGAATGTTCAACCAAATCGTACGGTATACCAGATGGTATATGAATAAACCCATGAACCGGATCATTTACTATTTTATTCTTACCTCTATTATTTAAAGCCATACATCTATGTATCGTTGCATTGTAATTTTAATGTATTAAAAGTAGTGAAAAAAGCCTATCTTAGTGGTGTTAAAACCCCAAATTAAAGTTTGCTTATTGATTAATAAATATTTCTTGTGATAAAGTAAATTTGTCTAAACACATAAAAATCACCCAATTGAACAATAGACAAGTTCAAATTTAAACAAAAATTTATCTCATTTCAAGAAAACTATTTCTCTTTAGCAATTAGAATACAATAATTTAGAGAGGTGTCATTTGTTTTTTAGAACATTTATCTCTAATTTCGCATCGAAAAGTAAGCAAATCGTGAACTTGAGGGGACAAAAAGTCCCCTATTTTATTGATATTAACCGATATATGATTGATAAGAAAACTATAATTGGAATTATTGAAAATGAAATTGCTGATTCTGACCTGTTCCTGGTTGAGGTGAGTGTTTCATCTGGAAATGCAATTTCAGTTGTAATTGATAGCTTTGAAGGTGTGCCGATCATTACTTGTATCGAGCTAAGCAAAGCTATTGAAGGACATTTTGATCGTGAACTTGAGGACTTTGAATTACAAGTTGCTTCGGCGGGAATCGGTCAACCTTTTCAGGTTTTTAAACAATACCACAAATACATCGATAAAGATGTTGAGGTATTAACAACTGAAGGGATCAAACATTTAGGAAAACTGATCACCGTAGGTGAAAATGAAATAGAAATTGAAGTTGAGGAAATGGTAAAGATTGAAGGAAAAAAGAAAAAGCAGCTTGTTACAAAAGCTTATTCTTTCACTTTAGACCAAATTAAATCAACAAAAGACATTATTACTTTTTAACAAGTAAATAGCTGAATAACATGAACCTTATTGACACTTTTTCAGAATTTAAGGAATTGAAAAGCATCGATCGCGCTACTATGATGAGCGTGTTAGAAGATGTTTTCAGAAATCTTTTATTGAAAAATTATGGTACTGACGAAAACTATGATATCATTATTAATCCAGACAAAGGTGACTTGGAGATCTGGAGAAATAGAGAAATTGTAGCCGATGGACAGGTAGAAGATGAAAACTTACAGATTTCACTTTCCGAAGCGAAAAAGATAGATGACGATTACGAAGTTGGTGAAGAAGTAACCGATGAAGTAAAGTTTCTGGATTTCGGTCGACGCTCGATTCTTACCTTACGTCAGAATCTATCGGCAAGAATTTTAGAATTAGAGAAAGACAATATTTTCAACTTGTACAAAGATCGGGTTGGTGAAATTGTTACTGGTGAAGTTTATCAAATATGGAAAAAAGAAATTCTTATTCTAGATGATGAAGAGAATGAATTAATTCTACCAAAAACAGAACAAATCCCTTCTGATTATTTCCGTAAAGGAGAAACGGTTAGAGCGGTTGTACTTCGTGTTGAGGTGAAAAATAACAGTCCGCTTATTGTGGTTTCAAGAACTTCTTCTGTTTTCCTTGAAAGATTGTTTGAACTGGAAGTACCGGAAATTTTTGATGGATTAATTACAATCAAAAAAATTGTTCGAATTCCTGGTGAAAGAGCTAAGGTAGCAGTTGAATCATACGATGAAAGAATTGATCCTGTTGGAGCATGTGTTGGTATGAAAGGATCGAGAATACATGGTATTGTACGTGAATTACGTAACGAAAACATCGATGTAATCAACTATACTACTAACACACAGCTATTTATTACCAGAGCACTTAATCCTGCAAAAGTTTCTTCAGTGAAACTTAACGAAGAGACAAAACGTGCTGATGTTTATCTAAATCCTGAGGAGGTTTCTTTAGCAATTGGTAAAGGTGGATTAAACATTAGACTGGCTAGTCAGTTATCAGGATATGAAATTGATGTATATCGTGAGAAATCTGAGAATGAGGGAGAGGAAGATGTAAACTTATCGGAATTTGCTGATGAAATTGAAGCATGGATAATTGATGAGTTGAAAAAAATTGGTTGTGATACGGCGAGAAGCGTTCTTGATTTATCTCCTGAGGAGTTAGAAAAAAGAACTGATCTTGAGATCGAGACTATTAATGAGATATTGAGTATTTTTAAATCCGAGTTCGATAATTAAATTCTTCAGAATCATGATGTAAATTTTTTGAAACGGGACATTTTAACAGTTAACTTTTAAATATGGTGAAAGTCAATAAAAATATAAGACTTAGTAAATTAGCAAGAGAACTTAATGTTGGTACTTCAACTATTGTTGAGTTTCTGAACAAAAAAGGCATTCCGATCGATTCCAATCCAAATACCAAAGTTTCAGAAGATGCCTATAATATCCTTGCCAAAGAGTATAGCTCTGACTTGAATCTGAAAAAGGAATCTGAAAAGGTAAATCTTAAAAATACCCGGGAAAAGAAGGAAACTGTTTCCATTCAAAATATTTCTGATGATTCAGAACCTGAAAATAGCAACAACGAAAAAGCTGTTGATAAAATAGAAGAAAAAGTAGAAGTTGTTGCGAAAGAACCTATTAAAATTGTTGGTAAAATTGATTTAGACGCGTTAAAACCTAAAGCAAAAAAACCACAGGAACCAAAACATAAAGTCGTTACAGAAACGAAAAAAGATAAGGTAGAAAAAACTATTGAGCCAGTTCAGCCTGAAGCACCTAAACAGGAAAAGCCTAAGGTCGAGGCAGTTAAAGCAACGCCTGTGGTTGAAATAGTTACTCCTCCGAAAGTAGAACAAACTGAACAATCATCTAAACCAACAGAAAAGCCGGTACAAGATGACCAAACTGTTAAAATGGAAACCCCGAAAAAAGAGGAAAAAGCTCAAGTTCCTAAAGAGGAGAAAAAAGACGAGCTTAAAGTGGTTGGGAAAATTGATTTATCTGCATTAAATCAAAAAACACGCCCTACCAAAAAAACCAAGGCTGAAAAAGAAATTGAAAGAAGAGAAAAACAGAAAACTCCAGCTTCCAAACCACACGTATCGGAAAGTTCAAGGAAAGAAGAAATTTTTAAATCTTCTACCCAAAAATTAACCGGCCCTACAGTAATTGGAAAAATTGAACTTCCTGTTGAGAAAAAACCAAGTCCGGGAAACAAAGATAAAGTATCTGCAAATCAGCGCAAAAAACGCAAAAGAATTAGAAAAGATACAGAAAAAGTAAATGTATCTAACCAAGGTACGGGAAGACCTGCAAAACCAGGGTCTACTGAAAACAGACCTAGAGGTACAGGTGCTGGTGCTGCTAAGTTCAATAAACTGAAGAAAAAAAGAGTCGTTAAAAAAGAAGTTAGCGAGGAAGACGTACAAAAGCAGATTAAAGACACACTAGCCAGATTAACTTCTAAAGGAGGTAAATCGAAAGGTTCGAGACACCGTCGAGATAAGCGAGATAGTGAAAGTATAAAGAGAGATAAAATTGCAGAACAACTTGAAGCAGAAAAGCATATTCTAAAGCTTACCGAATTTGTTACAGTTAATGAACTGGCAACAATGATGGATGTTCCTGTTACTAACATTATTGCAACTTGTATGGGATTAGGTTTGTTCGTATCTATCAATCAACGATTAGATGCAGAAACCATTGCCATTGTTGCTGACGAATTTAACTTTATTGCTGAATTTGTAAGTGTAGAACTTCAGGAAGCAATTGAAGAAGAAATTGATGAAGAGGGAGATTTACAAAGTCGTCCTCCTATTGTAACCGTAATGGGTCACGTTGATCATGGTAAAACATCTCTACTTGATTACATTCGTCATGCGAATGTAATTGCAGGTGAAGCTGGGGGAATTACTCAGCACATTGGAGCTTACAACGTTAAGCTTGATGATGGAAGAAAAGTTTCTTTCCTTGATACTCCGGGTCACGAGGCGTTTACCGCTATGCGTGCACGTGGTGCTCAGGTAACGGATATTGCAATTATTATTATTGCGGCTGATGATAACGTGATGCCACAAACAATTGAGGCAATCAATCACGCAAGTGCTGCAGGAGTCCCCATTGTATTTGCAATTAATAAGATTGATAAGTCAGGCGCTGATCCAGAAAGAATTAAAAGCGAATTGGCAAACATGAATTATTTAGTTGAAGATTGGGGTGGTAAATACCAATGTCAGGAAATTTCAGCTAAAAATGGTATTAACATTGAAGAGTTGCTGGAAAAAGTTCTTTTAGAAGCAGAAATGCTGGAATTAAAAGCAAATCCAAATAAACGTGCAATTGGTTCAGTAATTGAATCATCATTAGATAAAGGCAGAGGTTATGTTACTACATTATTGGTACACGCCGGAAGTTTAAAAGTTGGTGATGTTTTGCTTGCCGGTAGTTATACCGGTCACGTAAAAGCAATGTTTAATGAGCGTGGAAATAAAATTGACAAGGTTGGTCCTTCTGAACCTGCTTTGATCCTTGGTTTGAATGGTGCACCTCAAGCGGGTGACAACTTCAACGTTATGGAAAGTGAGAAAGAAGCACGTACAATTGCAAACAAACGTGAGCAGTTACAACGTGAGCAGGGTCTGCGTACTCAGAAACACATTACCCTTGATGAAATTGGTCGTCGTATTGCAATTGGAAACTTCCAGGAGCTTAATGTAATTGTGAAAGGTGATGTGGATGGTTCTATTGAGGCACTTTCTGATTCATTAATCAAGCTTGCTACTGAGGAAATTCAGGTGAATGTAATTCACAAGGCTGTTGGTCAGATTTCAGAATCGGATGTGTTACTTGCAACTGCATCTAACGCAATTATTATTGGATTCCAGGTTAGACCTTCTATTGGAGCAAGAAAACTTGCTGAGAAGGAAGAAATCGATATCCGCTTGTACTCGATCATCTACGATGCAATTGAAGAATTGAAATCGGCAATGGAAGGAATGCTTTCTCCTGAGATTAAGGAAGAAATTACTGCTACAGTTGAAATTATTGAGGTATTTAATATTACTAAAGTGGGTAATATTGCCGGTTGTCTTGTTCGCGATGGAAAAATCAATCGTAATTCGAAAATCCGCTTAATCCGCGATGGTATTGTGGTTTACACAGGAGTACTTGGTTCATTGAAACGTTTCAAAGATGATGTGAAAGAAGTAGCTAAAGGATACGAATGTGGTTTGAATATTGAGAAATACAACGACATTAAAGTTGGCGATACGGTAGAAGCATTCGAAGAAATAGAAGTGAAGAAAAAATTGTAAGAACACATATAAATAATAAAAAGCAGGCTCTAAAGCCTGTCATGGTCGGAAGATTTTATCTTCCGACTTTTTTAAGTTTTGAACATCAAATTAGGATTACTTGAATTCCATTCTTATTTAATGAAACTAAATGACTTACATTTAATTCTTGTTTTATAAAACGAAAAAACACTTCTATATCCCATCTTCTCCTATAGGCATCAGCCACTTGCTTTGCTGTTAATTCAAAATCATTAGTGACAAACCAGAATACTTTCTTAGGGTCTTGTTTGCTTTTTCCAACAATCAAACGAAAAGGCTCCTCAACTAATTGCTGTTTATAATGAACATTCCCCTTTTTGTTATTTATAGATATGCCTGTGTAAAGGTATACCTTGCTGTCTTTTTGCAACCTTACCCCCCAAACACATGCCAAAATCGGTTTACTTGCGCTACGTTCCACAAACTGACTAAGCCTTCCTTCACACCTTGACGTTGCCATCAAAGCACTTGACTTCGTATTGTCTTCCCTCCAATTGGGCGACACAGTTTTCTTGCAAACTGCTTGGAATGGTTTGCCTGCAAGACAAACAAAAAAATAGTCGGAAGAAATCCCGACCATGACTGGATATTATCCGGCTTTTTCTATGCCTTAAATTATCACCCTTGCAAAACAATACCGATTGTAGCGTCCACTATAGAATATCTATTTGGAAAGGTTCTCTGTAAATTAATAATTCAGACCTTGAGTCTCATTTCAAATTACTTGAAAGTAATTATGTCTACATAAAAAATATATTCAATTCAGCTGGTAAAATAATTTTGCTCACTCATTTAATACTTTCCTATTTCCTCCTCTCTCATTTTTCCCTATTGGTCAGATTTTTTCCAGTTTCATCATTAAAAATATACTAAACGAAGGATAGCATGGTAAGTTCAGTTAAAATTTTAAATAATCGAAAATTTTATGAGAACGAAAATAGTAGTTTTAGCGATCTTATTTCCCTTCGTGCTATCGGCACAACAAAAGTTCACCTTAAATGGATATGTAAGGGATGGTGAATCCGGAGAGGTATTGCCCGGAGTTAATATATTAACCGGTAATTTTGAAGGTGCTGTAACCAACGATTATGGATTTTATTCTATTGTTTTAACAGGAGGCAAAAAAAAAATATGCTTAAGTTATCTTGGGTATAAAAATCTGGAAAAAGAAATTCTTTTAAACAAAAACCTTAAACTGGATTTTGAACTTCAGAGGCAATATGAACAGTTAGATGAAGTTATTATTAACTCTGCCGGAGAAAATGCATCTGTCCGGTCAACAGAAATGAGCGTTGTTTCACTCAATTCCCAAACCATAAAAAAGCTTCCCCCGACATTGGGTGAACCCGATATTTTAAAATCTATTCAATTGCTACCAGGCGTATCCAGTGCCACCGAGGCTTCTGCAGGATTTAACGTTAGAGGCGGCTCTGCTGACCAAAATCTGGTTTTACTCGATGAAGCCACCATATACAATGCATCCCACTTATTTGGGTTCTACTCGGTCTTTAATAATAATGCCATTAAAAACCTTAAACTAATAAAAGGGGGAATCCCATCAATATATGGGGGAAGGTTATCATCGGTACTGGATATAAAACAAAAAGAGGGAAATAGTAAGAAATTTGGCGGAGAAGCCAGTATTGGATTAATTGCCAGCAAAATTCTTATAGAAGGGCCTTTTTTAAAAAAAGAAAACCAAGAAGGTAAAGGTTCTTTTATGCTTGCCGCAAGAAGGTCTTATGTTGATTTATTTTCTTTTCTTTCTGAAGAATTAAAAGACAGTAAATTGTATTTTTATGATATAAATCTTAAAACCAATTATGCTTTAAACGAAAACAATCACCTTTTTCTTTCGGGATATTTTGGAAGGGATAAATTCGAACTTAAAGACCTTGTAGGTACTTTTTGGGGCAATGCATCAGGAACATTAAGGTGGACCAGTATATTGAACGAAAAACTCTTCCTACAAACATCTGCCATTTACAGCAATTATTACTATAACCTTGATAACCTAAGGTCAGGCTCGGAACATAGCTGGGAATCTAATATTACCAACTACAACCTAAAACCCCGAATAAGCTGGTTTATTAACGAAAATAACACTTTTAAAGCTGGTTTAGACCTTGTACGCTACAAATTTCAGCCCGGCAAAATTAAGCCCATAAAAGGTTCATCTATAAATTATCAAAAATTTGATAACAAGTATGCCTGGGAAAATTCGGCATACATTAACCTTAAACAAAAAATATCAAATAAACTTAGTTTGCAATACGGTTTACGGTATTCAACATTTACCAGAATGGGTCAACAGGAAATAAACCTATACGAAAGCGGTAAGCCACTCTCTTACGATGAGCTAAACGAAATTTACGAGGAAAACGAAATTAGCGGCACCAAAAAATACAGTTCCGACAAAAAAATACAGTCTTTTTACGGGCTGGAACCAAGGTTTTCATTAAGATACCTGATTAACAACAAAAATTCTCTGAAGTTTAGCTACAATAGGATGTATCAGTACATCCACCTAATTTCCAACACAACATCTGCTACTCCGTTAGATATATGGGCACCAAGCGGACCTTACATTGAACCGCAATATGCCAATCAGGTTGCAGTAGGCTTTTTTAAAAGTACAGAGAGCAGGAACTACGATTTTAACGTAGAGGCATACTACAAAAAATTGCATGAGCTTACAGATTTTATTGAAGGCGCAGATTTATTATTAACCGAAAATATCGAAACCCAAATTGCAAAAGGAAAAGGGCGCGCTTACGGGCTGGAACTACAAATAAACAAAAACAGTGGTAGGTTAACAGGATGGCTAAGCTATACCCTTGCAAAATCGGAATCAAAAATAAAGGGAATAAACAATGGAAAATATTATCCTGTAAACAACGACCAGTTGCATGAATTAAATCTGGTGGGGTTCTATCAACACAATAAGAAATGGAATTTTGGGTTCAATTTTATATTTGGGTCGGGCAGGCCGGTTACCTATCCTATTGCAAAATATGAACAAAATGGTTTGGTTGTGGCTGAATATAACAATAGAAACGGGAACAGGTTGCCGGTCTATCACAGACTCGATTTATCTGCAAACTTTAAACCCCGTAAAAATTCGAAAGGAAAATGGATTTTTAGTATAGCAAACATCTATAACCGAAAGAATGCTTCTTCAATTTACTTTAAGGAAATTAGTGAAGTTAACGATGTTGAAATGGCAACAGGAATTACAGAAGCTACAAAACTGACTTTTTTTGGAATTGTTCCCAGCATAACTTATGAATTTAAATTTTAATGTGATGAAAAGAATTACAATAAATATCCAAAAAGTATATTTACTTAGTTTCTTTATTTTATTAATGTCCTGCGAAACAGACGTAACAAATGATATAGACTTGCCTGCAGCCCCTAAACGTTTAGTAATTGAAGGTGGCGTAGAAAGAAACAGGGAAAATCTTAACCAAAAACAAAAAATAAGGCTTACTACAACTGCAAATTACTTGTCGGATGAAAATGTGGAGGTAATAAAGGATGCAACAGTTGTAATTACTGATGGTCTAACTACGTACGATTTGGTTTACACTGCCGATGGATACTACGAAACCGATGAATTAACCCCTAAAATTAACAAAGAATACAAAATCAGTATTAATTGGAAAGGTGAAGTTTATGAAGGAAGCGACAAGCTAAATGAGGTACCATCTTTTGACCGTTTTTACTACGAATTTGAAGAAGAAACAATTTTTACCGATGAGGGGTATTTTATTAAATTTGATTGTACAGACCCAGCTGGAGTAGAAAACTATTATTACTATAGAATATTTGTTAATGGTGTATTTACCATTGTGCCCGACCCGGGAAATAATATGACTTTAGTTGAGTCGGACGAATTTTTTGACGGGCAAAAACGTATTGGGATAAATCCTAACGAAGAGGTAAGCTTTGTACCCGGGGAAATAGCAACTGCACAACAACTTGGCATATCAAAAGCCTACTATAAGTATTTGTACCAGTTATTTGTTCAAACCGGTAACCAGGGAATGTCTTTTGTGGGAAATCCTCCACCAGCATCAATTCGAAGTAATATTGTAAATTTAACAAACAAAGATAATCGGCCACTGGGATATTTTTATGCTACCGATGTGGTAACGGATACGATTTTAATAGAAGAATTAAAATGATAAAGTTTGAAAAAAACAGGATATACTTTTATTTACTGATTAGTTTGTTAGTAAATGCACTAAATTTTTTTGAAGAACTTGAAGATGAAGGCATACAAGAAGCTATTGTTGAAATTCTTGTGCTTCTGCCTTCAACTTACTTCTTTATTATTGGTGTGTATATGCTTCGTTTTCAAATAAAAAAAAGTAGTTTATACAAAAAAATAATCTGCAAGGCCAATTTTAACGAAAATATTTTCTGGGTTTCTTTAATTGTTGTAAAATCAATAATATTCTGTTTTATATTTGATTTTATCTCAATCCTGTTTTTCAATGATGACCCGGGAGAACCCCTTTTCGATTCAATGTTTTGGGTTATATTTATCAGTACTCTATTTATAGTTATACTTGTTTACATATTGGAAGCATTCATAGAAACACAAATAGAACAGCAAAAAATTAAACTCTTGCTGGGTAAATTAGAGCAAGAAAAATCTATTGCCAAATACAATGCGTTAAAAAACCAAATAAACCCACACTTTCTGTTTAATAGTTTTAACAGCCTGATTAGTTTAATATCGACCAACCAGGAAAAAGCTGAATTTTTTTTACAGGAACTCGCTAATATATACAGATATATTTTATATCAAAGTGAAGAAACTGTAGTTAGCTTAAAAAAAGAACTAAAACTAATCAACTCATACATAACCCTGCAAAAAATCCGGTATGGGGAAAACCTGATTATTGAAAAATTAATTAATGCTGATAAATTAGGTATGCTACTCCCCCCAATGTCTTTAGAAGTTCTGATTGAAAATTCCATAAAGCATAACATTATTGAAAAAAGCTCGCCGTTAAAAATCAAAATATCCACATATCGTAATTTTATTCAAATTTCGAACAACTATCAGCCTAAAAAAGCAGGAACTACCGAAAATGGAGGAATTGGACAACAAAACTTAATAAACCGATACCGTTTAATCAACCAGGAATTGCCTGTTTTCTTTATAGAAAACAACGAATACATTGCAAGAATCCCCTTAATTGAACCAGAATTATGATACATACAATAATAATAGAAGATGAAGAATTGGCAGCCATTCGTCTTCAAAAAATCATACAGGAAATCAATAAAGATATTGTAATTACCAAACTTCTTTCCTCCGTAAAAGAGTCGATATCATATTTATCCCAAAACGAAGCAGACCTAATTTTTATGGATATAAATTTATCTGACGGGTATGCTTTTGAAATTTTTGAGTCGATAAGTATAAAAACACCAATTATATTTACAACCGCTTATTCGGAATATGCCATTAAAGCATTTGAACAAAACAGTATCGACTATTTGGTGAAACCGATTGATAAAAAAGAACTGAAAAAAAGCATTGACAAATACATCAACCTAAAAGATTGGCAAACGCCCAATTACAAAGCCCTTCATGTTGGTAATTACACACAAGCCAAAAAACGGTTTCTTGTAAAAATTAACAAGCAGCTCATTATTATTCCTGTTGAAGATATTGCATTCTTTTACACCGAAGACAAACTAAGTTTTATACGACAATGGAATGGAAAATCATTTCCCATTGACTATAGCCTGAAAAAGATAGAGGAAATAGTTGATCCAAATCTTTTTTTTAGGATTAGCCGTAAATACATTGTGCATTTGGATTCAATACAACAATTGTACTATACCTCAAAATCAAGGATTAAATTAAAATTAAAACCTGCTTCTCTTAATGATGATGCAATAGTTGCTATCGAAAAGCTTGGTTCCTTTAAAAAATGGTTATCGCTATAGGTTTTGTAAAATAATATTCTTTAACAAACACAAGAAACCTATTCGATAAATATTAACGCAAAAAAAAATCCTCACCCAAATTGCATGAGGATTTCGTTATAGCATTGAATTCTTAGCGATTTGTGTTTAAATTACTCAGTAACTGCACTTCGTTTGTTACTGAATTTTAAAACATCTATCGTAAGAGTAAATTAACAGATAAAATAGTATTACAATAATGCTTTATATTGATCTGCAGACAATAATTCTTCTAAATCAGCAGTATCAGTAATTTTCACCTTTACGATCCAACCTTCACCGTAAGGATCCGTATTGATAAGATCTGGAGCTTCTTCTAATCTTTCATTGAATTCCAACACTTCTCCACCAATTGGCATAAACATGTCGGAAACAGTTTTTACGGCCTCAATAGTTCCAAATATTTCTTCTTTTTCAAGTTCCTCGCCTTCTGTTTCAACTTCAACAAAAACGATATCTCCAAGCTCTCCTTGAGCAAAGTCGGTAACACCAATAAAAGCATCTTCGCCTTCAATACGAACCCACTCGTGGTCTTTAGTGTACTTTAAATTTTCAGGTACATTCATGATAGTATGTTGTTTATTAAGAGTATTAAATTACTGTCCAAATTTACATTTTTTTTTTAATTATAAAATATCAGCCCAAACAGATTTGAATGTTTTACAACTTATTCTTATTCATACCACCCAGTCAAAACCAAAACGTATAAACACCAGTCAATTAGACAAAAAATAACTCTCTAATTAGAAAGAGTAAATCGAATACTAGCACCAAATTCGGTTGTAGTAGTTGGGTACGAAAGTGAAACATAAGGTGTATTCACGATACGATCGTAATATAGTCTTAAATTGAATCGATTACTTAAAACATAGTCTGCACTAAACTTCAATGATACTACTTTTTGGCCAGATGTTAACTGATCCACTTCATCAACAATTTTTCTAATAATTGTATTATTCTTACGTATGGATAAGTCTCCTCGCAGATTCAAATCACTCTTGTATTTTTTCTGTTTTGAACCGGATCCAATTATCATCCCGAAATCGTCAAATCGATATCCCAAACCAAAAATCATTTCATTCGATGCCACTTCTGTAAGCTGAGTATTGGACAAACTCAAAATTAAATTCCTTGTACGTTTAATTTCAAAGCTGGTTGAGAAGTTATTCTTCCAGATCATATCAATATTAATCAGCGGATTAAACTGTTCATTTATCGAAATTGAATTGGCTTCATAAAGTGGCAGGAAATTATCAGCCATATCCTGAATAATACTAAAACCATCATCACCTTCCTCGTATGTTAAGTTGGTATTGTATGAACCAACATCATATGTAGCATTATATGAATGACTCAAATTAATTGATTTAAAATACCTCTTAATAAATGGTAATTTTGATAAACCTTCAAAATTAACTCTCCAATTTGGCTTCATACGAAAAATAGTGGGGAACAATTTATTATATCCTTTTCCTCCATTTCCGTATGCCTTTAAGAAAGCTGGAATTAATACTTCTTGAGAAGTAGCACCATATCCTTCATAAAAACCTGTTTCCTCGCCTTTATCATCCAATAATGAGAAACTTTCAAAACCATCTCCATAACGTTCCTTTGCCAATCTTGATGACTCCAATTTTCTATTCTCTAAAAATTCATCGAAATATACCGAGGAATAATCTCCTGTATTGCCTATGGTAAAGAATGCAGATTTTAAACTTAAAAAACTCATGCTAAAGTTACCTGATTTAACAAGGTTTTCGGCACTAAAACGATCCTCTCCCGAATCGTAAATATAATATTCACTTCTATTTCTTGAATAATTACGATTTGCTGTGAGATCAATTTTTAGTCCTTTTACTGGTTCAATGGTGCTCCTGATAGTAAAATTCTGTGTATGACTCATTACATATGGCTCATTCAATGCTTCATCCGTGGTTACCCAACCTTTTTCTGTGGCACTTCTAGCAAAATTAGTATCTTGATTACCAATTAAGAAGTTAAAGCCCGGAGCCTTCGTTCCATTGTATGATTCACCACCAAAATAATTCGTTTGCGGTAAATATCCTGGTAAAGTGGTTGAGTTTATCTCAGAATAATTAATTGAAATATTACGAACACTCATTAATGTCCTCAGAAAATTTTCACCTATTAGTGCAAAGATTCCATCACTTTCAGAAACCTTTCCATTTACTCTTACCCGAACATTTTTAACATTTTTGCTCGAGGTGATCTTAGCTCTGTTTCCTGTAACAGATTTTACTTTAACCTTTACTTCCTTCCCTTGGGTGTCGTAAACTTTAATCGAAATATCCTCCGTTGATAATTTGTGATATATCGAAGTAGGTATTCCTGCTTTTAATTCCTTAACTGTACTTTCAAAATTAACCTTCTTGTAATTTTGTGTTTTCTTCTTGTATTTACGATTGGAACTATACTTTCGGTTTATCTTTTTCAATACACCTACTTTGTTATACAGATTAACCAAGTTCAACTGCCCGTTTACCTGAATATTATTTGAATTTCGTATGGTATTTCCCAGCTCAATAGTATCAGCGGTAATTGCACCGGCATTCCAGTCGTAAGCACCTGCGTATCTTGCGGTAACCGAAGTCCAGTTAAACCAAGGTATTTTATTAACAGGCAGCGTATAGGTTACATTAAAATTATGATGATATTGAATGTTTCGGCCACCATCCATTACATTATTCCAAATAGAATCTTTCCAGATATTGTAGGTTTCACGATCTCTATCCTTGTCAACAATTCCATCAGGTTCATCGATTCGGGATGTATTGGTTGCTGAAAAACTAAATTTCAGTCCTTTTGTAAGATTGTACTTTAAATCGTAATAACGATACCAAATAAAATCCTTATCGAAAGTTGGCTTGATTTTTAATCCAGGTTCTTCAATATTTCTTTTCTCGATTTCACGATAATAACGCTGAATATCTGATCGAAAAGACAGTTGCGTTGGCAGATAGTAGAAATTAAAATCTTTCAACAATCGGAACACAGGCTTTCGAAAGGCCTTTACTCTCTTAAATGGCTGAATATTCTTCGGACGATTGTTATAATTATAACTAATTACTCCTCTGTAATTCTTTTCCAAATCACGAACTGTATTTACATTTCGAGAGTAGGTTTCATTATATGAATAAGTAAGAGATAAATTCGAAATATCGAGTAATTTTGGTTTCCCTTCTGATTTTTCAATCCGAACATTGGTAAGATTAAAACTCTTTCTTTTTGTATATTCCTGAGACATTTTCTTGATTGAGTCCCGCTCTGTTTTAGTTTTAGCATTCTCTAATGCAATATCCAAAGGAATATCCGGATCTAACGGATTGTATTCCGGACTTATAGTTTCTTCAGAAATAGCATAATACAAAGGAATACGAACACCTGATTTTTCAGGGAAAAATTTACCTAACTCAAAACTAGCAGATAAATCATATTGAAATATATCATCTTTGTATCGATCATTAACACCATCTTCTATCCCTCCAAAACCTGATGTAATTTTACTACCTGCCCAAGTAATAGTACCAAAATCGGCCAGTTTCGTGGTTACACGAAGGTTAGCTGCCCAACCTCCTTCTTCATCAAAATCCGTTAATCGTAATTCATTCAGCCATACTTCAACCGATTTTGGAAGATTGTCATCTATTCCTGTAGCATCATTAGTTGGATTTTTAATACCAATCATAATGGTTTTAACATCCCCCATGTTTGGATTTCCTTTTATTCTAACAATATCTCCTTCATGCACAGGATCAGAATCACTTGATAATTCGCCAACAGTTAAGTCATAAACAGTAGAATATTCAATAGTAGAACCAACTTCTCTAATGGCATCATTTCGCAGTTGCTTTATGGTTTGAAACAAACGAAGTTTAAAATCAAAACGATTTTCTTCCGGCCAAACTATCAATCGGTCATCCTCATTATCTCCATTGTAAAGACCGGCTGGAGTTAACTTTAATGGAATTTCATATTCGTAGTAGTTGTCCTGATAATCCGATCCGATACGAATAAACACACTCACTTCTTTATCCCGAACGGAAAAGCCTTTAATTTCTTCTGCATGAACATCCATTTTAAGTTTACCGTATTTTCTGATGTCCATGTTAAGAGTTTTATAAGCCCCTTTTCCTTTTCCATCTTCCAAATCGGTAATCTTCAACAATATGGCTTGCTCATTCAATTGAATTAATTGAGGATTACTTGGATCAACAACTCTATCGATTCCTGGAGGTAAAATATAATTTACGGGTTCCTTACTCGCATTTTCTTCAATATTCACTGCGGTAATATCAAATCCAGCATCCGAAGAAGAAAGATCAAATTCATCTTCATTTATAGATTGATCATATCTTCTCCAATCAGCACGAACTAAACCAAGAGTTGCGAATCGAAGAACTACATCCTCTTCAAAATCTTTCATGAACATCCTCATGAAACGAATGGATGTAAAGCCACTTATATTACCATAAATATCTTCAAACTCATCTACAGGAATCTTAAACTGATACCAATCCACTGAACCATTTGTTCCATTTGCCAAATCAACATTGCTCGTTACTTTATCAACAATAAAGTTTTGCCCCACCTGCATTTCGGTCGGAGCTAAATGCACTTTATACTGATAATAGGCTTCAGTTTCACTCAAAGTATTATCGTGATTAATATCCTCAACATCTGGCAGTGTAGTTGCTGATGTAGGATATGAACTTCCCGAAAGCTCCGATGTTGGTGAATTGCCTTCAGGTCCGTTATACTTCTTGTAACGCTCCAAAATACTCAGCTCATCACTATCATAATCTGCACCTCTAAAATAATGATAATCATCATTTGAAGGATCATTTTGAGCTAAAACATATGCTGGTGAACCAGCTCCCATATTTGCTGAAATACTTATTGCCTGAATGTATTCTTTATAAAAACTCAGCTCATCATCCGAACTTAAACCATCCAATCCAACATCCTGATATCTTCTTGAGTTTGTATTGTTATCAAAAGCGTTTACTAAAGATTGTACCAAAGGAACCCGCCCCCATTTTGTACTATCTACCAAAGTAACAATTTCATCCGTTGGCAAACCATTCTCAAATGACTTTCGCGAATCTCTTAATATATCTTCAGAAATATTACCAAGATTAAAATACAAATCTCCTCCTTTATGATCTGGATCATACACAAATGGATCCATCATCCAGAACTCTATATAAGCAATGTTGGCTGCTTCAAAATCGTTGGTTTCAATTTTTCTCATGACACCACCCCATCTTGATTCCGGAACTTTAAGAGTACCATCAAAATTCATACCTTGAGAAATCCCTGCTTGTCCATCAACATCAAAATTATAAGGACCTTTTTCTTCAGGATAATACGCCATATTCAGTACCGAAATATTAGTAGGAACTCCAGAAGCTCTTTCTTTATTTGGCCAAATTTCTTCTTCAAATATCTCTCGAACAAAATGATTCGATTGTTGTTCTTTATCAGATTTGATATGCCCGGGTGTTGCAGAACTGTTTCGCAAGAATAACGGGTCGATTATGTACCATGCTAATTTTGCACGATTAAAACCATATGCCAAATCGTTATTCAAATTTCCTTCCGGAAACATAAGATCATTATTTTGTGGCGTACTAGCCAAAACCCAAGAGCTCAAACTCTTCATATCAATTGAAGTTTCTGTTCCTTCAAAATCATCAATATATGCTGTTCCTGAACTTCCAATTGCTTTGTTATGACCTGGAACCAATTGTGCAAATTCACCTTCAACAGCAATTGATGAAGGCTCTTTTGTTTCGATAAACGGAATTTTATCCACCATACGAGTCAAGAACTGCGATTCTGTTCTATAACTACCATTTAAACCCCAAATTGTATTTGAAATTGGCTCATCGCCAATATTCACTTTCTGAGTTAATGGTTGCTCTGAAAGATGCATCATTGTAGCTCCCAAATTGAAATCATCGTTAAACTGATAATCCATTTGAACTCCCATCAATGTCTTTGTCTGAATATTAAAAAGGGAATTGTTCTCTGAAGAAATCGAGATTGGAGTACTTGATTCCAATAAACTTTGGTTAATAATCTTTACCCTGCCTAAAGTATAATCAACCGTATAATCAATATTCTCTATTAACTCTCTACCGCCAGCTTTAACTCTAACCGAACCTGGCTCCACATTTAAAGCATTCAACGAAATTTCCGAACTTGTAGATGATTTATAACTTCCCTTTAAACTAAACTTATTTTTTTCAGCAATTTGCTGTGCTTCATTCTGTGTTAATTCATAAAGCTCTTCGAACACATACTTATCTGCAATAGCATCATTATTAATCTTAGTTCTTAAGTAAGACCCAAACGGTTCAATTTCCGGGAATATAATTCTTCCATTTGTAGAATAAATTGTAATTCCATTAATAAAATCGAACATTCCATCAGCACCGGGATCCAATTGCGAATTCAGATTATCTAGATTTAAAACTTCGAGCAGAATTTCATTTTTAATGTCTCCTTCCGATAAATAGTTTAGTCCTGTTCCAGCATTATCATTCTGATACAATATATTTAAAATAAAATCGTCAGGATTAACTTGATAAGCACCAATATTGTAGATGTTCTTCATCATCAACTTCCAAGTTGGCATTCGAGGACTTAAGTTCGTTCCTTTCAACAATTTCATGATAAGTGTTTGAGGAGCACTTACACCATCGCTGGTAAATTCTCCAACCCTAAACACCTGACCTCTGTGTGTATATTCAAACGAAACCGCCAAAACTTCATCGGCATTTAATGCGTGATTTAAAGAGATATAACCCAATTTTTCATTTACCGTATATTCAGATTCTGAAAGTTTACGTGCATTTTCAACTTTCTCATAATCAGTTCCACTAACAAATCCTGGAGCCAAAGAAGAGAGAGTACTTGTAACCTGATTAATATCTCTAATACCTGAGTAGGTCGTTGTCATTTGCTGATAGAGATCATTCAACTCATTGTTTGGCAAATCTCCTGTTCCTATTTGTGAAAATTGAGATGGATTAGAAATATTAGCTCCATTTTCAGCCAAATCGATATAGGCAACAAAGTTACGTGAATTTTGAAAATTAGAAGTTTTGTTAGTTACCCAAACTTCAACTTTATTAATTGAAACTCCAGAATTGATAACCGGTAAATTTCGTAAAGATTGATCGTAATGATCGTAAAAATATTTTGAAAGGAAAAAATGTCGATTAGCTTCATATTTATCTACAGAAATCTCAAATTCATTTTTTTGTGCTCCATTCTCCATTTCAATAACACTGGTTTCTCCTTTTTGCTGCGAAAAAATAGAAGTAACAGATAGTTTTCCGAATTGTAATTGAGCCTTTACTCCAAATAAATTTTGTCCGCCTGTAATCAGTGTATTTGAAATTGGCATTGAAACATTTCCAGCTTCAATTTTCTTAATAATTTCATCTTCATCACCAGAATACTCCAATCTCATTTGGTTTTCGAAATCGAAAGTTGCCTCGGTATTGTAATTCACATCCATTTTCAACTTCTCACCAACTGTACCAGTAACGTTCATCTGAATTTTCTCATCAAAATCGAAACTTGTTGTTTTTCGAAGGTTCACGGGAAGAGTTGGATTCTCTACCTTAGTTGTATTAATACCAAAAGTTAATTCCGCTGATCCTTGTGGTTTTATAGAAATGGTGTTACTTCCGAAGATTTTATCGACAAATTGGCCGCCTAATTTCAAATCCGGAACCAACTCGTTACTGCCCCCGGCACCATCGCTTCGGCTTCGTTCCATCCAATAATCCCGAAGAGATTTCTCTGCTTCATATTTCTTATACTCTTCTGCCGTCATGCTTATAGGACGGCGATAATCCACACCACCAACTCTGGTTACCAAAATATAATTTCCGCTAACAGGATCATACTTAATCGAGGTTAGAATATTTTTTGGGTCCTTAAGGTATAAAGGAGATTGCTTTTGAGAGCCATACTCTTGATTATCGTTTACATCATCAAACGGATAACGAAGAGAATTGTCTTTTGCATCAGGATTATCTTTGTAAAATGGCGATTTAGAATTAACTATACGGCCGGATTTGCTGTTCGCACGTTTTGTTGTGTCCTGCTGTTGAGTTGTTTGATGTATAAATTCAGGATTTGAATTACGAGCATTCAGGCTGTAATTACTTCCAAAAGCACTACAGAACAACACTATTAATAAGGTCAGAGTATATTTAATTCGTTTTTTCAATGGTTGATGATTACCTTAGATTAGTAAAGCAATTACGTTCTTTAATTATAATTGTTTCAAGGCCAGCTTAATTAAATCCTCTACACTTGCATCAAGATTTGCTGTAAATATTTTATCGATAACTTTGCTCACTGAATTTTTTGTAAAACCCAACATCACTAAAGCAGATAACGCTTCTTCTTTAGTAGTATTGTTCTGTGGTAAAGAAAAATTAGTTATGTCAGTATCTTTTCCAAGTTTATCTTTTAATTCAATAATAATTCGTTGAGCCGATTTAGCTCCTATTCCTTTTACTCCCTGCAGCGTCTTCACATCGCTGGAAATAATGGCCGTTTGTATCTCTGATGGTGTTAAAGATGAAAGCATCATTCGAGCGGTATTAGCACCAACTCCTGACACAGAGATCAAATAACGAAAAATTCCTCTTTCATTGGCATCATAAAAACCAAAGAACAAATGCGCATCATCACGAACAACCTGATGTAAATACAATTGCGCTTCCTTATGTCCGGATAATTTCGAATATGTATTCAATGAAATATTTAAAAAATACCCGATTCCGGCAGTTTCGACAACTACTGAGGTAGGCGTAAGATCATCTATCACTCCTTTTATATACTCAAACATAAATTATAAATTGATTTTTCCTGTTTAGATCCTTAAAATATGTAAAAATATGCAAATTTTATAATCAATACCTGGCTTTTAACAAAAAAAGAAAGAGCGATTGAAATTTAACCGCTCTTTTAAATATTTTGTTAAGAATTGTTTACGAATTCTTTGACATATCTGACGTTTTCATAGGATTCTTACTAATCTCCTCGAAATTTTCTCTTTTTCTAAAAACATCTATCGCCATATATAATGCTTGCTGAAAGGATTTCTCTGAAGCAACATTTGTTCCTGCAATAGAATAAGCTGTTCCATGAGCAGGTGATGTACGTACTTTAGACAAGCCGGCGGTAAAGTTTACTCCTGAATCGAAAGCCAAAGCTTTAAAAGGCGCCAAGCCCTGATCGTGATACATTGCAAGAATAGCATCAAACTTTGTATAATCCGAAGAACCGAAAAAACCATCAGCAGGATAAGGCCCTAGAGCTATTATTCCTTTCTCACGAACTTCTTCTAAAGCAGGAATTATCACATCGATCTCCTCCGTACCAATTAATCCTTCATCACCAGCATGCGGATTAAGACTTAATACTGCAATTCGTGGTTTTCTAATTCCAAAATCCTTCTGCAAAGAAGTATTTAAGATATTCAATTTACTGATAATATTTTCCTTTGAAACTATCTCGGGCACTTTAGAAATAGGTACATGACCTGCAACAACACCAACTCTCAGCTTATCACTAATTAAAAGCATTAAGGACTTGCCGGAATTCAATTTGCTTTCCAAATATTCCGTATGTCCGGGAAATTCAAAATCTTTCGACTGAATATTCTTTTTATTTATTGGTGCAGTAACTAAAACATCAATTAATCCTTTTTCTAAATCTGCAACAGCAGCTTCTAAAGCATTAAATGAAGACTCTCCAGCTCCTCTGGTTGATTTACCTAACTCAACTTTTATATTTTCATCAACACAATTAATAATGTTAGTTCTATTAGGATGTGCTTCCTGAGCCTCCTTAATATTATTCAGACTAAAATGCTCTATATTAAGCGCTTTACGGTGATAAGCTGCTACTTTCGGAGAACCATAAATTATTGGTGTACAAAGTTCATACATCCGATCATCCAGTAAGGTTTTAATAATAACCTCGTAGCCTATTCCATTAATATCGCCATGAGTGATTCCAACTCTTATCTTAGTGTTTTTCATCTGTTATTTATTTTATATGAGTGGACTGATATCACTTTCGAAAGTCCTATTTTCAGCAACGGTTGCCAATAGGGGAAACTAGAAAATGAACAGTTATATAATTATTTCTTAAACTCTCCTTATCAAATAAAACGATTCACAGAGTGATTAAGAAATACATTTGCAAGACATTATGCCTCAATTATAAAAAATCATTACAAAAATAGAAAGATTCAATAAAAGAGCATCATATTTTCTATTATTCCTACGATCTATATTGTTTAATAAATTCAAACAGCAAGCGAACACCAACACCTGTACCACCTTTTCCTCTGTAATTATCTATAGAACCAACATATGCCGGTCCGGCGATATCCAGATGAATCCATGGATAATTGGTAAAATGCTCAAGAAATTTCCCTGCCGTAATTGCTCCAGCATCTCGTCCGCCAATATTCTTTAAATCCGCAATGTCAGATTTTATCAACTCGTCAAACTCTTCCCAAAAAGGAAATTCAACAAGCCTTTCGTATACTTTCTCACCTGATTCTTTTAATTGAATCATCTTATCCTTACTCTTGTCATTCCCCATTGCAACTACTCCATATTTTCCAATTGCAACAGCTGCGGCACCTGTTAATGTTGCCAAGTCAACAACAAATTCAGGCTTATACTGATCGGCATAACTTAGGGCATCGGCCAATAACATTCTTCCTTCAGCATCGGTATTTAAAACCTCTACTGTTTTTCCGTTGTACATCTCAACAACATCACCAGGAACATAAGCATTTCCACCTGGACGATTATCTGTTGCCGGAATCAATCCAATAACATGAATTGGTAATTTTGCTTTTGCGATAGCATAAATTGCACCTGCTACGGATGCTGCTCCGCCCATATCAGACTTCATTAAATCCATACTATCCTTCGTTGGCTTCAGGCTAAGTCCTCCTGTATCATAAACAACACCTTTCCCAACAAAAACAATTGGTTGTGCATTAACAGCATCTTCCGATTTCCATTCTAAAATGGAGAAGGTTGGTTCATCAATACTACCTTTATTTACTGCTAAAAGACCGCCCATTTTTAGGCTTTCAATCTTTCTTTTTCCAAAAACATTTACTGAAAACCCGGCCTGATCTCCCATTTTCCGGATTTCTTCACTCAATTTTTCTGCGGTAAGGTAGCTTAAAGGTTCATTTACAAGTTCACGTGCAAACTTCACACCGTCAACAACTGCTTCCAGTTCATTTAGTTGTTTTTTATTTACTACATCACTGTGAATGATTATAGTTTCGAGAGTATGCTTTTGTTTTTTTGTATCCGTAAAGTATTTTAAAAACTGATAATTGGTTAAGGAAACACCTTCTACAAAAGCTAATATTGCCTCCGAATCATTCAAGTAATCTTGTAGAATAATTTTAGAGATTTTACTTTCCTGAATCTTTGTATGCACAGAGAATCCCAATTTCCTCATTTTTTCCAAATCAGAATTTACATACACCTTACTATCTGACACGTGTACATAAACTTTGTGCGTGTAACGATTCACTTCAATTAATGTGGAGTCGGCATCAACTTGTTCTTCGATAAACTTCATTTCCAAATCGGAAAAAGGAAGATTTTTATAATTCTCAGTAGTTGCCAAATAAATAATATTTTCATTCTTATCCGGCTTTTGAAAGCATTTAATCTCTATTTTCATCATACCTCATATTAGTTAAAACACTATAATTTCAACCGGTTAAATCGCATTCCTCAAACAGAATAGCCAATCCGGTATACCAAAAATCTCAAAATACTAATGAATAGATTTTTCCTGTGAATTTTTATAGTCAAGTAAAAATAGTAAAAAACTTAGCGTAAAGCATTATGCATCGAATGGGAAAAATAAAACCGCAGCTAATAGCTGCGGTTCATTTATAATTTATCCGGATTTTCCTTAAAATAATTTCTTATTAATACTTTTTTAAGTTCTCTTAGAATGATTAACTCGGTTAGTAATTCTGATTTGGGAACATCAGGAAAATTCAATTCTGTTCTTATTATCTGTTTCTCACTTACATCTATCTGATACAACAGCAAAACCAAACGATGGTAATCTCGATCCAATAAATGATTCAGGTGTTCATTAAGCTGAGTAAACAGTTCTTCGTAGGCATTATGAATTTCTCCCGAAAAATGCACTTCCAAGCCAAACTGATCAAAATCTTTCTCAATTTGTGCGGCAACCTGTCGTATAATTTCTTCGCGATTACGATAAGATTCAATACTTACGTTTTTAAAATCGGGTAAATTCACGTTGTTTACTTCGTTATTTTAGTATAAGAATACATTACCGCTTCCAATTCTCTCAATAATTCACGCTTGTCTTGATTTGGATTGTAAACATACGAATCCATGCAAATAACTTTATTATTCTTTTGATCGAGAAAAGTGATATTAAGAAAAGGGCCGCCCATAAAATCACCTTCAACTTTCCACAAACCTCTGGTCTCGGAAGCATAGTTATTTTGAAATTCAAATTGTCGGTTAGAAATTGGGAAATTCATTTCTGTAGCCATATAACTTCCTTCTTTAGGACCCGGCACAAATTTTCGAAGTAATAAATTTCTCTTACCAACTACCCTATCTTTCGTAAATGAATCTTCGGAAAGATAATCGTAACTATAAATAAACATCCCCTGACTCGTTTTTGGAGTTTCTTTACTAACCCAAAGGAAATTATCTTCTTCTTTATTTATTGTGTATCCGGAAGGAAAAGATAAGGTGAAATTATTCTTCTTCTTTAATTTCTCAAATATCTCCTGAACCACGTTCTTTTTAAAAACCTTAATTTTTCTTTCTCGTTCCCCGATATGAAAATAAGCAATAATCTTATTCTTATTTTCGCTCAAAAGCTTAATCATCTCCTGATTGCTTTTAGCCTCTATCTTCATAAACGATTGTGTTTTCGCATACACTTCATTCTTTACTGAGATTTTATTTTTAGTAACTTTTGATGAAACCCTTAAGTCTAAAATACTTCTGTGTGTTTTAAACATACTTGAAAACTCATTGTGAGTAATTTGTAGTATGTCGAACAACGGCTCATCTTGAGGCAAGCCAATTTGAATATCATTCAAAACTGATTTTAAAGTATCTCCAACACTTCCTTTATACAAAGCATCATTGATTAACACAACCACTTCTCCTGATTTACCAGTTACTCCAGGTCTTAACCCTTGTGTTGTTTTTTTGCAAGAGGAAATGCTCACCACTACAAATAAACAAAGTACAGTTATTTGAATAATTCTCTTCATAATTTTAAATTTACCAAGATAAATGTTTCTATTCGTAACGAACTATTTTTAATACCATTCCTGGTGCTATTTCTTTGGAACGTTTGATACTATTTAATTCGACTAAATTAGTAGTCGATTCAAGCTGAAATCGATCTGCAATAGAACTTAAACTGTCGCCAGCCTGAACTTCGTACAGTATAAACTTACTTTTCTTCAACAGAGGATCCCTTTGTGGTTTTTGAGCTAATGTATCGGAAGGGTAAACCCAAATTTTCAGTTTTTGTCCAATAAAAATATCAGGACTATCCATCCCATTCCATTCCTTAATATTATTAATTGTACATGCGTACTTCATTGCAATTTTATGAAAATACTCTCCTGCTTCAACATTATGAGTGATACAGTATTTTCCTTTAGTGGTTGAAAGATCCTTTTGCAGATCAAGATATTTCTTAGGCTTATCCTTCATTCCATAAATAATATCCTCTAAATCAATAAACTGACCAACTTTCTCAATTGGAAGAACTAATTTGGCTGGAAGTTCACAGAGAGGAATTAAATCGGATTTATAAATTGGATTTAATTCACGAACGGCATCCACTGGTAATTCCAATACTTCGGCAACATGCTGAAAGGAGATTGGTTTATTTATTGTAACAGGAGATATTCGAAAATAAGGATATTCATTTTTCAAGGGAACAATATTATGTTCTAAACTATAATTCATCACATAATTTACTGCAATAAATGCAGGTACATAATTCCGGGTTTGTGCAGGAAGATAAGGCGATATTGCCCAGAAATCAGTTTTCCCTCCTGATCGCTGAATGGCTTCTCGTACAATACCCGGGCCACCATTATACGCAGCCAATGCAAGTTGCCAATCACCAAAAATCCGATATAAATACTGAAGATATTTACATGCAGCTTCTGTAGATTTCTCAGGATCCATTCTTTCATCGATATAGGAAGTAATTCTTAAATCGAACATTTTACTGGCGTTAAACATGAATTGCCACAAGCCAGTTGCACCTGATCTTGACCTTGCTTTTGGATCAAGAGCCGATTCAATAACCGATAAATATTTTAATTCCAACGGAAGTTGATATTTATCTAAATACTCTTCGAACAATGGAAAATACAATTCGGAGCGCTCAATAATTTTAGCTGTTTTTTCACGATGCCTGATTGCATAAGCATCAATGTATCTTCTAACAATGGGCTTAAAATCCAAGTGAATCGGACTTTGTGTATTGAGTTTATCCATTCTTTCCTGATAGACTTCATCAGAAAAAACAGGAATATAATTGGCATCGAGAACAATATTTTCCGGAAGATCTTCTTTTAATACCTCCGACGTAAAATGAATCAACCTTTGATTGATTTCATTCATATTCTCAGGCTTTTCTTTATTTAAAATATTAAAAAGCGATTGAGCATCTGCTTGAGTAGCAAACGCCAAATAAAGAAAAAAAAGAAGTAAATATTTACTCATAAAAATCAGCAATTAATTGCTCTTAAATTTCGTAAAAAATTACGAATTGAAGATTTTTCATCAACAAAATAACATAAAAAAAACACTTATTTCTAAATGTTTCCCTCAAAATGAATCTAAATAACTAAAAAGTTAGTTTTCAGTCCATTGTTTCGATCGGTACAATCAAAAGAAATTATATAAAAAAAGGCAGGAAATAATCCCACCTTCAATATTACTTATCGTTTGATTCTTTTTCCTTTTTATCTCCTTTATCCTCTTCTTGATCGGTAGCCTTTTTAAACTCTTTTATTCCCTGCCCCAATCCTTTCATAAGTTCTGGAATTTTTTTTCCTCCAAAAAGAAGAACAATTACAAATACAATAATAATAATTTGCCAGGGTCCAATCATTCCGGCTAAAACAAAAAGGTTCATATCGTTTTATTTTATTAATTTAGAATACTAAGTTACTAAGTTTATATGAAATTTCTAATTTACATGTTGGAAATCCATTTCACAACATCATTACCGTTTGCAAATATAAGAAGACCAAACAACAGAACCATTCCTGTAATCTGTGCATACTCCATAAATTTGTCACCAGGCTTTCTTCCTGTAATAATCTCATACATTAGAAACATTACATGTCCGCCATCTAAAGCTGGAATTGGAAGAATATTCATGATTGCTAAAATAATTGACAAGAATGCAGTTAAATTCCAAAATGCCTGCCAATTCCAAACACCTGGAAAAATATTACCAATGGTAATAAAACCGCCTATCGATTTATAAGCTTTAGTTTCAGAAGAAAAAATTAGTTTAAATTGTTTCAAATAAGAACCCAGCTTATCGATTCCTTTATTAAAACCTGCAGGAATAGATTCAACAAAAGTATATTTTAAAGTAGCATACTCTATCAAACCAGCCTCCATCTGAGGGTAGAATCCTAATTTTCCATCTTCTCCAATGGTAAGTTTAACTTCGAGTAGTTTTCCTTCACGATTCAACTGAATCAATACATCCTTACTTTTCTTAGCAAGTAAAAAAGTTTGAAATTGATCGTAATACTCAAAGCCAACGGAATCAATAGAAACAATTTTATCTCCTTTTAAAATACCAGCTTCACTTGCAGGAGACTCTTTCACTACTTCCCCGATAGACACCGCATTGTAAGGATAACGCACACCAAAAACAGGGCTTAAAGAAAATCCTTTACTACTTCTCTCCAGCAGGTCTGGTATAAAAGAAGAAGGAATGTCAACACTTAGCTGCTCATTATTTCTAATGAACTGAATCGACTTAGGACCATTCAAAAGAATATCCGGTACTATATCACCAAACCTTTCTATTTTCTCATGATCCAAAGAAACGATCTTGTCGCCATCCTGCAAACCGATACTCTCGGCCAAAGAATCACAAACCACACCGTATTTTACATTTTCGGTTGGAAGATATTGCTCACCCCAAGTATAAAGAACTGCTATATATATAACGAATGCTAAAATGAAATTCACCATAACACCACCAACCATAATCAATAATCTTTGCCATGCGGGCTTCGATCTGAATTCATAAGGCTCAGGCGGCAATTTCATTTGCTCCTTATCCATCGATTCATCAATCATTCCTGATATTTTCACGTAACCACCAAGAGGTAACCATCCAATACCATATTCAGTTTCACCTTTAGTAAATTTAAACAAAGAGAATCCAGGGTTAAAGAACAAGTAAAACTTCTCAACTCTTGTTTTGAACAATTTTGCAAAGGTAAAATGCCCCAACTCATGCAACACAACTAATATGGACAAACTCAATAAAAACTGTCCTATTTTAACTATTACTTCCATCAATTTTTTATTAATATTTTAAACTCTTTGCCAGTATAAAAAACAGCAATTTAGCGGATGCCTAAGATAGGAATTTTTTACAACATTGATAATGCAATTTTCCTAGCCTCTTGGTCTGTCAACACATAATCTTCATAGGATGGATTTTTAATAAATCCTGTTTTATCCATGCAGCTTTCAATAATATCACTCATTCTTAAAAAACCGACCTCATCTTTTAAAAAAGCATCAACTACAATCTCATTAGCTGCGTTTACAATGCATGGCAAATTACCAGCTTTCTCCATTGCCTGAAAAGCCAAGTCCAAGTTCTTAAAATTCTTCGAATCGGCGGGTTCAAAACTTAAATTTGGGTAATCTAAAAAATTAAAACGAGGAAAATCTGTTTTTAATCTATTCGGATATGTAAGTGCAAATTGAATAGGCAACTTCATATCCGGCAAGCCCATTTGTGCTTTCATCGATCCATCCTCAAACTGCACAATTGAGTGAATAATTGATTGCGGGTGTACAATCACACCAACCTGCGAAGGTTTTAAATCGAACAGCCATTTAGCTTCAATCGCTTCAAATCCTTTGTTCATCATACTGGCAGAATCAATGGTAATTTTCGCTCCCATATCCCAGTTAGGATGCTTTAAAGCTTGTTTAGAAGTTACATTTTCAAGAAATTTCTTATCCTTTCCCCGAAATGGTCCGCCTGAAGCTGTTAAATATATCTTTTCGATTGAATTATCAAATTCTCCCGACAAGCATTGAAAAATTGCTGAATGTTCTGAATCAACCGGATAGATATTAACACCATTCTCCAGTGCTAATTTTTGAATAATTTCACCAGCAACAACAAGAGTTTCTTTATTTGCCAGAGCAATATTCTTTTTTGCCTCAATTGCTTTTATAGTAGGAAGAAGTCCGGAATATCCCACCATGGCAGTAACTACAATATCAATTGATGACATTTGTACTACTTGTGCTATTGCATCAATCCCTGCATAAACCTTAATGGGTTCATCTTTCAAGGCTTCTGAAAGTTGAAGATATTTATCTTCACAAGCAATAACAACAACATCAGGATGGAATTTTTTAGCCTGCTGAATCAACAAATCAATATTGTTATTCGCAGTAAGTACATCCACAATAAATTCATCGGGATTTGCTTCCACCACTTCCAAGGTCTGAGTTCCGATGGAACCAGTAGATCCCAAAATGGCAATATGTTTACTCATCAATAATTCGAGTTTTATTTGTATTTAGAATTTGATATAATCCTCAGGATTTAATGCCTGACCATTGTGCCACAACTCAAAATGTAAATGTGGCCCTGATGTAAGCTCTCCTGAATTTCCCAACAAAGCAATTGCTTCGCCAGCTTTCACATGTTCCCCCGTCTTTTTCAACAACTCTGAATTGTGTTTATAAATGGATATTAAATTATTTGAGTGTTGAATTTGAATAACATAACCTGTATTCAAGGTCCATTCTGAAAATATAACAGTCCCATCTGTTATCGATGAGATTCTTTCATTCTTACCACCAACAATATCAGTCCCAAAATGTTCTATTTTACTGTCGTAATGATTCGATATCAATCCATTAATTGGCGCAAAAAAGTGCATGCTCGCCAAACCATGAGCTTTCGTCTCGCTACCAAGAGACAAATTATATTTCTCATCCTCCTCATGCTCTTTTCGAAAAGCCGAATCATTGGAAGAAATACTGAAACTTAAATCTTTATATCTAGGATCAACGATAGAATCAGCAGGGTTCTCAACAACATTATCGAAATCATTTCCTGAAATAACATTTCGAATTCCTTGAAAAAAGCGATCTCTTTTATCAAACTCTAAAATTAGAGAATCAACGAGGATAGCATTGTTTTCAATATTTGCTCGCATTTCCCCATCAGGATAACCAGGAATATATTCACGTAAGGGAGTAAATGCAATCAAAAGAGTTACCAAAGCAATCAGGACAATTGAAAACAACCCTGTTACTGTAAATACATTTAATCGTGATAATCGAATCGATAATACTTCATCAAAAGTACCTTCGTTGGAAATAGTTAACCTGTATTTGTTTTTTAATTTTTCAAGCAAAGGTTTTTTCTCTTTTAAACGACTCATAATGAACGGATCTAAAATATTTACCCAAAGGTAAGAGAATTAGCGTAAAATGTTTACCTGTAAGAAGGTAAAAATTACCAATAAAAAAAGGCTTTGGATTTCTCCAAAGCCCTTTCGCTAGTAGCGGGAGCCAGACTCGAACTGACGACCTTTGGGTTATGAGCCCAACGAGCTACCACTGCTCCATCCCGCAATATATTTTCAAAAGATACTATCTTGTTATGTCTTTTTAGGCTTAGTAAATCCTAATTTTAGTAGCGGGAGCCAGACTCGAACTGACGACCTTTGGGTTATGAGCCCAACGAGCTACCACTGCTCCATCCCGCAATATATTTTAAGACATATCTTTCGTTTTGCGGTTGCAAAGATAGGAGCCTTTTGTTCGAAAACAAAATTATTGCAATAAAATTTAAACAAACCCTTACGGGCACTGCACTAAACAAAGATTTAAGCACTGTTTACCACACAGATACAACTCAAAAAAAAATATCCAAAACCTTTACAATACAACATCTTTAACATCTAAATATGCTTCTTCTAAAATTGTCATTTTTGAGAACAAGAATTCAAAATAGCTTTTCCATTCGTCCTTTTTATAGATCGAAGCTCCTTCCAACTGATAATAAATCATACCAACATCTTTAAAACCCTTAATAAAATAGTCTTTCTCCCATTTTAAATCTGATCCACATGTGTCAATAATTACAGGTTTATATTTCTCAAATCTTTCAAAAACAGAAAGCCTTTTTGAATCTAGCTTACTATCAATTTGCAGAATAACAAAAGCTCCGTCCTCATTTAAATCAAACTTTAATTGCACCTCCTTAATCTGAGTTCCGCGTAAAACCCACGAAGTCATCTTTCTTCCCTTTTCTTTTGAATATCTCTTAAATCCATCCCAAAATTGGATCTTAATTTCTTTCGATTCTTCTTTAGTATACATTGCTTCTGTTTTTTTCACAAAAATAAGGATATCTTACAAAATATAAAGGATCACAACAATAAGAATTCACATTTATTTAAGATGTAAATTAATCTTATCTTTAAAGACTCTAAATAACACAATTGAATATTTAATGCAAATAAATCAAATCTACATATACTTATTCTTCATATCCCTATTTGCCTCGTTTCAATCTCAAGCATCTACCAGTCATGATCCCCGCTGTAAGGACTCTTTGCTTGTTGCCAGCTATGTTGAAGGACCACATATTAGATACATTTCATCTTCTAGAGTAAATGCTTTTTATGTAGTTCACGATAGCATAAAAAACAGAACCAAGAAAATCAGTAAGACTTTCCGATTTAAAAATGATACTATTTCATTTACCGGGTTTGCCGGGAACGACTCCTTAAACTATGTAATTCCAAAAAAAATAAAACCTGAGAGTGGAGAAAACCCATCAAGTAATAAAATAGTAGTTCTGGGAGACATTCATGGTGAATTTGAATCATTATTGGCAATTCTTCGGTTCAATAAGATTATTAATGATGAAAATAAATGGAATTTTGGAGATGGACAAGTTGTTTTTACCGGTGATGTTTTCGATAGAGGTGATCGGGTAACTGAATGTTTATGGTTTATTTTCCAATTGGAAATTCAAGCTAAAAAACAAGGAGGAATGGTTCACTACCTTCTGGGAAATCATGAAATGATGGCTCTGGTATTCGATGACAGATATGTTGCAGATAAGTATCAGCATGCAGCTCATTATATTAATTTTCACTATTCTCATTTCTTTGATAAACATTCTGTTTTGGGAAAATGGTTACGATCAAAAAACACCCTTGTTCGAATAGGAGAACAGTTATTCGTGCATGGAGGCATCTCTCCTGAATTCTTAAATAAGAAAATGAAAATTAACGAGGTAAATGTTGGAATGAGATATCATCTAAACAATTACACAGAGCTGGCAGATACTACACTAGTTGATTTATTCTTATATTCAAATAGTCCGCTATGGTATCGTGGATATTTATCAAGAACACCAAAATATGATCGTATATCTTTACAGGATGTACTAAAAACACTGGAATTTTACAATTCGACTGTAATTATTTTTGGACATACTCCAGTAGCCAAAGTATATCCATTTTATTCATTTAAATTAATTGCAATGGATGTTCCAATAGGTGACCCGAACTATATTGATCAGGGTTTACTTATAGAGAATCAGAAATATTATCGGATATTTGCGCATAAAGAAAAAGAAAGACTACAATAAAACTGAAATAACATGGAATTTATTACTGATATAATAACAAGCCCGAATATTCCTTCATCTTTTATTTATTCAAATAATGTTGTTGAATTATTACTTCGATTCATACTTAATTTAGCGGTAACAGTTTTTGTTATTAATTACGTCTATTTCAAAGCTACAGGAAAACGATCCTACGTTTTTACTTACATCATGATTAGTACAACTGTATTCTTCTTGTGTTTCTTGCTTGGAAGTATTGAATTGCAACTTGGTTTTGCTCTTGGACTATTCGCAATATTTGGAATTATCAGGTACCGTACCGATACCATACCCATCCGGGAAATGACTTATCTGTTTCTTGTCATTACCATATCAGTCATTAATGCTTTAACCAGAGGCGAAGTTAGTTTTGGTGAAATTGCTTTTACCAATTTTGCATTTATGGCAACCACCTGGATAATGGAGCGAGTATGGATGAAGCGTCATCTTGCAAGAAGAACAATCGTTTATGACCGGCTGGATCTTATCCATCCAAGCAAGCATAAAGAATTAATTGAAGACCTCGAAATCCGTACAGGAATGGTGGTTATAAAATTTAATATTGGGCAAATTGATTTAGCAAAAAGGAGTATAAAACTCATTGTTTTTTACAAAGAAGAATCAACTCCAAATATTTTAACCGATGCTGAATTAAGTGGAAATAACTCCTGATTAATAAGTTTTTATTTTTTTTGTTTATGATAAAACTAATTCGACACAGCACTTTTTTTATCCTTTTCCTCTTTGTAATAGGGAATGTAAAATTACTTGCCAGCAACCAAGAAGCGATCGATTCTGTTTATCAGGCACCTGAGTTATTTGAATCTGATTCTCTAATCGAATTATCTATTACAACAGATCTTAAAGCACTTGTTAAGGATGTTGGCGATAAAAACAAATATCATAAGGGAAGATTATCCTACTTATTAGGAGATTCAATTGTTTCCATGATAGTAGATCTTAAAACCAGAGGGAACTTCAGAAAAGATCGGAGTATTTGTGCATTTCCTCCTATGAGCATTAAATTTAACAAGGCAGAATCAAGCTATTCTCACTTTCACGATAACGATAAGCTAAAAATGGTTACGCATTGTCAGAATCGTAATTCAAGATTCGAACAAATGCTTATCCAAGAGTATCTGATTTACAAAGCATACAATATCTTTACTCCTGAAAGTTTTAGGGTTCGCTTAGCCAAAATAACCTATAAGGACAGCAAAAATAAGATGAAACCTCTTACTAAATTTGCATTTTTTCTTGAGGATTTTAAAAAAATGGCTAAACGAAATGGTAAAATAGCCCGTTATGACAAAAAGGTTCACCAAGATCGAACCATTATCAGTAAAGTAACCAAACTAGCCATATTTCAATACCTGATTGGAAACACCGACTGGGGAGTGCCAACCCTCCATAACATCAAACTTATATCGAAAACACCAACTTCGCGACTTATTACTATACCCTACGATTTTGACTGGACCAGTTTAGTGAATGCACCTTATGCTATTCCTAATGCCAAGCTGAATATTGAATCAATTCATGAAAGACTCTATAGGGGTTATCAGCGAACAGCTAAAGAACTTGAATATATTTTCAGGGAATTTAGAATGAAAAAAGAACGTCTGTACGCCATATATACCAATTGTCCGTATTTAAATGATAAAGAAAAAGAACGTGTCTTAAATTATTTCGATGAGTTTTACGAAACAATTGACAATCCTAAAAGTATAAAGTCTGAATTTATAGATAGAGCCCGAATTATAAAACAAAAAAAAATAGGTAAGTACATATTTGATACAATAAAAAATTCAATCTATTTTTGCGGATAAATTTTGCATTTATGAATGGTTTAGCCTCCTATTTACACAAAAACACGATTGAAGCTGGTTGCGACGAAGCAGGACGAGGTTGTCTTGCCGGCCCCGTATTCGCATCGGCAGTTATCTTACCTGAAAATTTCTCGAACGACATATTGAACGATTCAAAAAAACTTTCTGAAAAGAAAAGATATTTGCTTCGGGATGTTATTCTAAAAGAAGCTGCAGCATGGGCTGTAGGAATCGTTAGTCCTGCAGAAATTGATCAGATTAATATTTTAAATGCGTCATTTCTAGCTATGCACAGAGCTATCGAACAGCTCAAAACCAGACCTGAACATTTACTTATTGATGGAAATCGTTTTACACCTTATCCGAATATTAAACATACTTGTATTATTAAAGGCGATGGTAAATACTTATCTATAGCGGCCGCTTCTATTTTAGCCAAAACCTATCGCGATGATTACATGCTGGCTGAACATGAAAAATTTCCTCATTACAATTGGAATAATAACAAAGGTTACCCAACGAAAAAACATCGATTGGCAATTCGGGAGCATGGAATCAACTTCATACATCGCAAGAGCTTTTCCCTATTATCAGATCAACTTGAGTTAAAATTTTAAGATAATACAACTCACTAACAGAATATTATGATTTCTATTCAACGAGAAAAATACAGGGTTCATCTAATTTAACAAATCCAGAAAAAACACATCCATCTATATATAAGCACATTAACCAAAAGAGTACTTTTTGGCTTTGTTAAGCGAAAAGTGTAATCACATATTAATATTAACTTTGCTAACAAACTAAATACTTACTACAAACAATAATCGGGTTAGTTCATAAAACTACTTCGATTATATTAAAAATTTAAAGTAACTAAAATGAGAAAATTTGCATCATTAATTTTGGGACTAAGTTTACTACTTAGCTTTTCCAATGCAAAAGCAGATGAAGGCATGTGGCTTTTATCTTTATTGAATAAAAATGCTGCAGAAATGCAGGCAAAAGGTTTAAAATTATCTACCGATGATATTTATAACATCAACCAAAGTAGTTTAAAAGATGCTATTGTTGGCCTGGGAAGAGAAGGAAGACCATTCCGTCATTTCTGTACTGGTGAAATTATTTCTGATCAAGGACTATTTCTAACCAATCACCACTGTGGCTTTAATGCTATTCAATCTCACTCTTCAACAGAGCATGATTATCTTTCCGATGGTTTTTGGGCGTACGATAAAAAAGAAGAGCTAACTAACCCAGGAATTACAGCATCTATTCTTGTTCGCATGCAAGATGTTTCGAAAGAGGTTCTTTCGAAATTGAACGATGAAATGACTGAAGAGGAACGCTATAAAGCTATTGAAAAAATTGCTGTAGAATTAGAAAAAAAGGCTGAAGAAGGAACTGATTATAAAGCTAAAGTTAAAAGCTTGTTTGAAGGAAACCAATATTTCCTTTTTGTATATGTAATTTATAAAGATGTTCGTTTAGTTGGTGCTCCTCCACAATCAATGGGTAAATTTGGTGGTGATACTGACAACTGGATGTGGCCACGTCATACTGCAGATTTCTCAATGTTTAGAATCTATACCGGACCTGATGGAAAACCTGCTTCTTACTCAGATGAAAATATTCCATTGAAGCCAAATCATCACCTTCCTATTTCTGCAAAAGGTGTAGAAGAAAAAGATTTTGCAATGATTATGGGATTCCCTGGAACTACGAATCGTTACCTTACTTCTTTTGGTTTAGAAGAAACCATGAAAATCACCAATCAAAACCGTTACGATATCCGTACTTTAAAATTGGATATTATGGGGAAAGATATGCTTAAAGATGCTAAAGTTCGTATTCAATATGCATCTAAACATGCTGGCAGCGCCAATTATTGGAAATATTCAAGTGAGCAGAATAAAGCTCTTGCTAAGTTGAACACAATGGGACACAAGCAAGAAATCGAAAAAGGATACTTGGATTGGGCGAATAAAAAATCAAAAAGAGCACGTAAATATGGTAAAGCTCTTGATATGATTAGTCAAGCTTATTCAGAACGTAAGGATGTAATGAATTCAAGCTCTTACCTAAAAGAAGCTCTTTTAAGTGGTGCCGAAATGCCTGTTTTCGCAATTAAAACGAGTGGACTAAAATCTTTACTTGCTGCTGAAACTCAAGATACCACAGCCATTAAGAAATCAATTTCGAACTTACGTAAATCAGCAAAAGGGTTTTACAAAAATTACAATACTCCAACCGATCAAAAATTAATGGCTGGAATGTACAAAATGTACGCTGAAAATATTGTTGCTGAACAGCAACCTGAAATATTCAAAACTTTTGCGGAAGATTACAACAATGATTACAACAAGTTAGCTGCTGATGTATACGCAAAATCTATTTTTGCAACTTCTGAAAGCTACAATAAATTTCTTGATGCTCCTGAATTGGAAACTCTTGAAAATGATATCGCTTTCAAAATTGGAAACTCAATCATTAAAAAATACAAAGAAATTCGAAGTGAGCTTTCAAAAGGGGCAGATCAATTGAAAAAAGGAAAACGTCTTTTTGTTGATGGTTTAATGCGTATCAACAAAAGAAAAAATTTAGCGCCGGATGCGAATTCTTCAATTCGTTTAACTTATGGTAATGTTAGGGGATACAGTCCTAAAGATGGTGTTTACTACAATCACTTCACGACTCTAAAAGGTGTAATGGAAAAAGAAGATCCAACAAATCATGAATTTGTGGTTCCTGCTAAATTGAAAGAGTTATATAAGAAAAAAGACTTTGGTCAGTATGCCGATAAAAATGGCAATCTGCCAGTTTGTTTCTTAACCAACAGTGATATTACTGGTGGTAACTCTGGTTCTCCGGTAATTAACGGAAACGGTGAGTTAATTGGAACTGCTTTTGACGGAAATTCTGAGGCTATGTCTGGAGATATCGATTTTGAAGAAAATCTGCAAAGATGTATCAATCTTGATATTCGCTACACACTTTTCATTATTGATAAGTTCGCTGGTGCTCAAAACCTAATTGATGAAATGACTATTGTGAAGTAAAGAAATAGATATGAGATTTTAGTCCCGATAGCTATCGGGATGAGTAATTAGATTGATTTACATGATAATTTAAAATCATATCAAAATAGATAAGTGAGGATGTTCGAATTTTCGGACATCCTTTTTTATGTTCTCAATAACGCAGTGTGAGAAATGTAAATTTTGTTACTTTTGATTTGAAAACCGCAAATTAAGAATATGTCGACGAAAATAATCATGTATACTGATGGAGCTGCAAGCGGAAACCCAGGGCCGGGTGGATACGGAACTGTTCTAATTTCAGGTAAGCATCATAAAGATTTAAATCAGGGATTCAAGCTAACCACAAACAATAGAATGGAGCTAATGGCTGTAATTGTTGGATTGGAAGCTTTAAAAACACCTGGGTGCGATGTTACAATTTACTCCGACTCTAAATATGTGGTAGATTCTGTTGAGAAAAAATGGGTTTTTGGGTGGGTACAAAAGCGATTTAAAGGAAAAAAGAATGCAGATTTATGGATACGATTTCTTGAAATTTACAAAAAACACAATGTGAAATTTGTTTGGATAAAAGGACATGCCAACATTCCTGGAAACGAACGCGCAGATCAGCTAGCCGTTATGGCGTCGAAAGCTCCAAATCTTCCTGATGATGTTGGATATAATCCGGAGTAAATTCTCATTATTCACCTTCCTTCACGCCAAAGAAATCTTCCAGGTTCTTTTTAGTTTCTCCGCTAGAGATTAAAATCAAGTAATCTCCAACTTCAATCATTGTCCCCTTTGCCGGATTCTTAATCACCTTACCATTCTTAACCATTCCGATAAGTATCGCATTATAATCCAACTTCAATTTCATAAAAGAGGTCATGTATTCAACACCCGAAAAATCACATTCTTCCTTAATTATATACTGTTGAATGTCCGAATCCTCATTGGCAACACTTGTTGCAATTAAATCTTCGGTATACATGGCAACATGCGGTTCGAACAAATAAGATGCTACTAATTTTGAAGCCACCTCGCTTTGCGCTATTACATGACGAATACCAGCATTCACAAAAGTTTCTTTCA
This sequence comes from Labilibaculum sp., assembly GCA_016760525.1. Lineage (GTDB taxonomy): Bacteria > Bacteroidota > Bacteroidia > Bacteroidales > Marinifilaceae > Labilibaculum. The sequence goes on along the minus strand of JAESUW010000020.1, from coordinate 19,449 downwards.
AACTGGGATTAAAACAAGTAACCACTACATTAGCTTTCGGATATCTTTTCTTTAAATTGATAACAAAAACTAAGGTTTCCGAATCATCCTCGAAATTTACAAATATTCGTTTCGAACTCTCAATATTCACTTTATTTAAAGCTTCAATATTTGAGTAATCAGCAAAAAGGCTAAATGTATTTTTAGAAGAATACAAATCAGCAATCAGATCCAAATCAGATTTAGTATTGGTTACAAAGGCGACATTTTGTCCAGCATTTAGGATTTGACTGGCTACTTTTTGTCCGAATTCATTCCAACCAATAATAATATAATGATTCTCAAAATCACTTCCCCAAAAACCACTTTTTTTCTTTTCCATATACTGATTAAATCTAACATTTACTTCACCAATTACAAATCCCAATATTCCCAAACTTCCAATAATCACAAATAAGCCAATAATTTTACCAGCAATTGTTACAGGATAAAAATCACCATATCCTACTGTAGTAAGAGTTACAATGGCATACCAAAATGCATCTCCAATTGTCTTTATATTTGAATCGGGTGATTGCCCCTCAAAAAACTTTATTCCCAGTATCGCTAGTACGTAAACCAGAAAGGCAATAAAAAATATTAGCTTCTTTTTCATGTAATTTACTTATTCAGGCTCACAAATTTCCACCCCATCACCATTCCATTTTACACTCATATCACTGGCAATTACAAGGCTTTGGAAATCTTCCGATTTTTTCTTGTTGCAACTACTCAGTTCAATATACGACCATCCTTTATCAGGAAAAGTATGTATAGCCAAATGTGATTCAGCCAGCAACCAAAATGCCGTATATCCCTGAACAGGAAAATGATAATCGGTAAAATTCAAAATTACAAAACCAACCTGCTCCAAAAAATCTTGAAACTGTGCTTGCAAATCCTTAGGTTCATATTCCGAAACCCAAAATCGAAGATTGTGAATTTTTGCTGATAATATTTTTGCTTTCGTCTCCATTGGACGTTAATTTTTATGAATTTACATGATAAATACTGAGTATAACCACTTAGTAAAGATCCCAATTACCTTTTAAATAATACTTATACAAAACGGGGTTGTGAATTCGATTGATATAAACGGTATCCTTTTCCCAAGGATAAAAATCCTTTCCAAAAGATGTAATCAACGTCATTGCTTCATTATTTATCCACTGGGTTTCAATAGTAAACTCCAATTCCTGCAATTTACTTTTTAAATCACCGTAAGGAGATTGTTTTACACCTAAACACCAACCCCATTCGCCTAATGTTATTACCTGATTATGCATTGGAATTGTTTCGAATCCTGCACTTTTCATTGTTTCTAAAATACAAGAGAATGCTTGTGTTGCAAAATACGGGCTTCCTGATTGCGTTACAATTACACCTCCTGGCCGCAAATGATGATAGCAGGTTTTATAAAACTCGTGAGAATACAATCGTCCCATTTCTACACTACGTGGATCGGGTAAATCTATAATAATCACATCGTAATAATCATCGACCGACATCAGAAACTTATATCCGTCCTGATTCAGAATGTGAACTTTTTCATTACTCAGCGAATTTTTATTCAAGTCGGTTAAAATTGGGTGTGTTTTACCCAATTCAGTCATAGCCGGATCTAAATCTACCAGAGTGATTTTCTCTACCTTCGGATATTTCAAAATCTCGCGAACAGCACAACCATCGCCTCCACCTAAAACCAATATATTTACAGGATTTGGATGCAGGGTCATTGCCGGATGCACCAAAGGTTCGTGATACATGATTTCATCTCGCGTACACAATTGCTGATTTCCGTTTAAATATAACCAATAATCGCTTTTCCATTGTGTAATTACGATTCGCTGGTATTTGCTTTGTTCTGCATACACCACCTTATCGGTATATTTTTGCTGTTCTCCGTATTTAATAATTGAATCGGTAACAAAAATTCCTGTTGTCAGTAAAATCATTATTAATGCACCAAGTACTACCAACATTTTTCTCTCTTTACTTTTTAAAAGATTCCAAAGAAAAATGAGCACCACAATAGACACCGAAAAATTGACAAATCCCAGTATAAATGGCGTATATATTAAACCAAAAACCGGAAGACCTATAAATGCAAAAAATACACCTCCCAATAAACTTCCGTAATAATCATGCTCTAAAATACTGGCAATATTGAACTGAAGGTTCTCATAATCATCATTAATGCGAATCACCAAAGGAAGTTCCATACCAATAAGCAATCCAATTAATATTGCCAAAAAGTAAATCAGAATTCCGATAGCTTGTGTCCATGCCGAAGCTGTATAAACCAATAATGGGGCAAAAGAGACCAAAACAGACAAGGCGAATTCAGTAAGCAGAAAGAATTTTAACAGGTTGGTATTCAGGTTTTTACTTATACGACTTCCCAAGCCCATAGAGAAGAGCATAAGTGATATAATTATGATCCATTGAAAAATGGAATCTCCTAAAAAATAAGTTGCCAATGTGGACAAAATATACTCCGCCACAACCCCGGAGAATCCAGTAGCAAATATTGCTACTTTTAATAATGTTGATCGTTTCTTTAACACTTTCAGAGAATTATGAATTACAAATTATGAGTAATGAATATCTCAATCCAACTCATAATTAATAATTCTCAATTTGTAACTATTATAAACACCAGGTTATTAATACTGATCCACCAATATAAGCAAATGCTTCAACCAAGGCAGCTCCGACATTCGGCTTTTCCTGATTAATAATTTCATCGGTTAACCGTTCGCCCGGGAGTAATATTTTGTCGGTGATTAATCTCATAACCGGCAACAGAACAATACCCACAACAAGTTCAAAACCTGCTTTAGTAAAAGTTGGTAACCAACCATCAAAATCGCCTGTTAATCCAAAACGAATTAAATTTGCAATAGCAATTATAGCTCCGGCAAAACCAACCCCAACAGCTACATTGTCTTTTTCAATGTGTTCGTGTAAGTCGTATGGAGTAATCCAATTATAAATACGTGTAGTTACAATTAAAGCTACCTGACCAAAAGCCCAAAACACAACAGCGGTTAGAATTCCAAATAATAAATTCCCGCTTTCTCCTGATACTGCTCCAAAAATAATCAAACCTGAAGCAACCGAAACCGCTCCTTCGACAACACCTGTTCCTGCATTCTGATCTTCGATAATCTCCTTACGGATTGAAAACTTTCTAAGAATTAAATAATCAGATAAGAATATAGAGATATTCAAAAGCACGATGGCCAACAAACCATAAACGGTAATATCAATTACATCATTTACTAAACCATTCGATGGTCCTACAATTGCACTTCCAATTGAAAACAACAATCCGATGTAATAGCCAACATGAGCAATGGCAAAGGCAAAATTATCTTTCTTCACCAACTCTTCTTTTACTTTAAAAGATGGGTGAAGCAATTGATAAATAAATTTCCCGATTAGGAAAATGGCAAATGCTACCATGATATAAACCACAGCATCATAAACGATAAACGAAATTTCTGATAATGACATCATAATATTTTAATTTATGAATTATACAATGGTTTATTTTCCAAATCCACCGCTGCGAGAGCGAGTTGAACTTGATCTGTATCTTGATGAACTTCTTGTAGTTTTAGTCGAAGATCTTGTGCTGCTGGTGCTTGCTGAGCGACTCACTCTACTGCGAACTTTATCTTTAAATGAGGACGGTTTACTTCCCCATTTGCTGGTTCGTCCAGAGTTTGAAGAAGTGTAAGATTTCGTTCCATAAACCGGACTACCTCCACTAGGACCGTAATATCCTCTTGAACTTCCGTAATATCCACCTCCACGATAATCATTCCAATATGAACGTCGATACGAACCCATATTGAACATCGATGACATGAATGCATATTGTCCGTAAAATGCCCAGAAAGAAGACCCGCCACGATTCTCCCATCGCCCGTATTTATCATTCCCAACATAATGGTTGTATCCTGCAGGCACAGCTTGCTTTGTTACAACGCCATCCTTTTTGGAAGCAATTTCCATTCCCATATTATTCAAATTCTGAGAGAAGAAAGTCGCACTCACATTTTTCCAGGCAGACTTTTGTTCCACAACAGTATCCGGACGTTGAATAATCACCTGATATTGATGACGATAATCGTCCGAACTTTCATTAGCATCCATATCCAATAAAATAATGGAGAAGTTCTTTTCATCATTCAACTCCTTAATCAAATTATCAACGGGAGATTTTTGCCATGTTTTAGCAACAGAGGAAGAGGAGGAAGAAGATCCTGATCGCCCACAAGTCTTTGCTATAAAAAACACTACAATAATCCCAATGATTACTTTAGTTACAGTGTTCATAAATAATAAATTTCGTTATAAATGTAATATCTGTAATACCAATTAGCCTTATAGCCTATAAGGCTAAAAATCCATTTGGTAATATATTGAGTTAAGAGTTATAAATAAGGCGTAATTTACAAATCATTTATAACTCTTACTACCTAACTTATTTTGGTAAGATATTAGAAATTTCGAACTCTTTAACAGTCTTGCCTGCAGAAGCTTCAAATTCTTTTTCGTCCCATTGTTCTATGGTGATAAGATATTCTCCCGATTCGTCTTCGAAATCCCATGCAATAAATTCCACCCAATCCTCACCACGTGCCTTATCATTAAAATAACCTGGTGATTCCTTCTCAAAAAAGTACTTTTTATCTTTGTAGATTAGAGTCGTAGGAGCTTTCTGATGCGTCATTAAATCAGCAAGTACATTCTCACCCAATTCACGAACTTTAATCTTATTGCAAACAGATAAGATTATTTCATCATCATCCTCTACCGAAAGAAAAAGCGTTTTGGCACCATTGTTAATCTTGTATTCCTTAGAGAAATAATTATCGCCCCAATCGTACTCATAACTTGCTTGCACTTCCCAGCTTTCCAGATCATATTCAAAAACAAAACCAACATCCAGGTCGGTAACCCGGATATTGGTGCTGTCATATTTCGGCTGTTTCCGTTTAAAAAAATCGGTTAATCCCATTTTTAATTTCGTTCAAATTTGTAAAAACAGCTATTATTTATTTTTCATTTTCGCCTTTAGCTCTTCCAATGCATTGGATGCTTTTACATTAGAATCACTTAATGTAGCATCAATCTCATCATCCAAACAGCGATTCTCAAAAGCAATATCGCCATATGCTTCGGCCATTGCCTCTTGCTGAGCAACTTTATCTTTCATTTTTTCTAACATCCCAACAGTTCCCGAACTATCAATTCCGGAAAGTTGCTTATTTATTTTTTGAGTTGCCTGACTTACACGAGCACGAGCTTTTAAAGTCTTCAACTCATTCTCGTAACGGGTAATTGTCGATTTCAACTTCTTAACATTCGTATCTAATTGACTAATATTGGTATCAAACTTAGTAACTTCTTCCTGAGATCTTGTCGCAGTAGAAACTGCATCTTCTTTTTTTGCTAAAGCTTCGGTTGCTAAACGCTCAGCCTCCGACATTTCCAGCTCACCTTTTTCAGCTTTTTGCAATAATAACATTGCTTTTTGCTCGTAGTTTTTCGCAACTGATTTTTGTTCGTTCAGTTCTCTCTTGCTGCGAATTGCCATCGCTTTAACTTCAGCCAAAGCCTGTAAACTCTTATCTAAATCTTTTTTAAGATCTCTGATTCCCTGTTCGGTCATCTTAATCGGATCTTCTAATTTATCTATAGCGGAGTGAGCTTCTGCTTTGCCCACGTTAAATAATCTACTAAAAATTCCCATTTGTATATTGGTTTATTAAGTTACAATTTTGAATATGATATAATCTCTTCCGAATACTCACTCAATAGCATTTCTAATGAGTTAAGTGTGGCCTCTAATTCATTCTGATCCAGGTTTTCTAATTGAAGAGTATCTCTAAAAAGAACTTTTTTCCCTGATTCATCCAACACAAACGCACCATGAATTATCTCTCTGTTCTTTTTAAGTAAAGCTTTATAAATTTCAGGATTCTCATTTGTCAACTCAAACAACACCCCTTCAATAATTAAAATTGGATCTTCACAATCAATAATCAGATTTGCAATTCCACCATCTAGATTTTCTACTACAAATAATTCCTCTGCAATATCTTCCCGTACAATATTGAATTCTAAATTCAATAGATAATCTTTTACCTTGTTATAGTATGTGCTCATTTTTCTATGCTTTTTAATTACGGTTTAAAAATAAAACAAATTATCAACATAATAAAATATTTGTCTTCATTGGCCATTTTAAACAAATATCTAATTGCTATGGATTTTTTGCTTCGAGTTTGAAATTACTAAATATGATAGTCTCATCACTCATTTTATCGGGATAATCTTCATTTTATTCGATAAATGGAAGTTTTTACATGTTTTTCTGTTCTCCACCTACATTTTCACAAATCTGATTGTAGTTAAAATCTTCTGATTTCCTACCGCTCACAGTCTCCTCTAATTCAGAAAATAAAAAGATTCAAAACTCTTTTAAATTTACCACAATTGTCCTTTTTATTTCATGCAGATATTTATACATTTAGGTTCGTTAAAAAAATAACCATTTATAATTTATTAATACCGACTTGCTTACTTGTTCAAAATCAATTAAAACAATAGAGACAGATCAATAGCAGGTCTTTTCCAAGCCTAACAAAAAAATAATAAGAATGAAGATCCACGAATATCAAGCAAAGGAAATATTACGCTCGTTTGGTGTACCTGTTCCGGAAAGCAAAATTGCTTTTTCGGTTAAGGAAGCTGAAGAGGCTGCAACCGAAATTGGTCTGCCTGTAGTTGTAAAAGCCCAAATCCACGCAGGTGGAAGAGGAAAAGGTGGAGGTGTTAAATTTGCACCAACAGCACAAGATGTAACTCGTTACGCAAACGATATCTTGGGCATGACTCTAATTACCCACCAAACCGGTCCCGAAGGAAATCTGGTAAAAAAAGTATTAATTGAAGCAGCTTCGAATATCGACCGCGAGTTATATGCAGGAATCGTAATGGATCGTGCTACCTCACAAGTTACCTTTATGGTATCTACTGAAGGTGGAATGGAAATCGAAAAAGTTGCTGAAGAAACTCCTGAAAAAATTGTGAAAGTTGCTATTGATACGGCCGTTGGCTTACAAAATTTTCAAGCCAGACAAATGGCATTTTCCCTGGGTTTAACAGGCGATTCTTTTAAAAATGGAGTTAAATTTCTCCTCGCTCTTTACAAAGCATACATAGGAACCGATGCTTCTATTTTTGAAATCAATCCATTGGTTGTTACCAAAGAAGGTAATGTTATAGCCTTGGACGCAAAAGCCAATTTCGATGACAATGCACTTTATCGTCATAAAGACATTACTGCTTTGCGCGATTTGGATGAAGAAGAGCCTTTAGAAATTGAAGCAGGAAGGTCGGGCTTAAATTACATCAAATTGGATGGTAATATTGGTTGTATGGTAAACGGAGCCGGACTGGCAATGGGAACTATGGATATTATTAAGCTAACAGGTGGTGAACCTGCTAACTTCCTTGATGTTGGTGGAGCCGCTTCGGCAGAAACAGTTGAAAAAGGCTTTCGGATTATTCTTTCGGATGGAAGTGTAAAAGCCGTTTTAATCAATATTTTTGGTGGTATTGTACGTTGCGACCGTGTTGCAAAAGGAGTTATTGAAGCCATTAAGAATATTGATACTAAAGTGCCAATTGTGGTTCGCTTACAAGGAACCAATGCTGAAGAAGGTAAAAAACTTTTGGAAGAATCAGGAATGAATATTATTGCAGCAACAGAATTACAAGATGCTGCTGAAAAAGTAGTAGCCACCCTTAAAACAATTGAAGCATAATGAGTGTATTAGTAAATAAAAATACTAAACTGGTGGTTCAGGGAATCACTGGTTCCGAAGGGGCTTTCCATACCCAGCAAATGATAGAATATGGAACAAATGTAGTAGCTGGTGTTACTCCAGGTAAAGGTGGTCAGCTGTTCATGGATAAAATTCCAATTCACAACACCATGAAAGGTGCTGTTGCAAAAACCGGTGCAAATGCATCTGTAATATTTGTTCCGCCTCCGTTTGCCGCTGATGCTATTATGGAAGCTGCCGAAGCAGGCATAGCACTGGTAATTTGTATTACTGAAGGCATACCTATTATGGATATGCTAAAAGTTCATGAATACCTTAAGAAATATCCAAAGACAACATTGGTAGGTCCTAATTGTCCGGGTGTAATTACTCCGGGAGAGGCAAAAATTGGTATTATGCCAGGATTTATTCACAAACCGGGTACAATTGGTATTGTTTCCCGTTCGGGAACATTAACCTACGAGGCTGTTCATCAGTTGGGCGAAGCTGGTTTTGGACAATCGACAGCTATTGGTATTGGTGGTGATCCAATTATTGGAACCAAACATATTGATGCTGTTAAACTTTTAAACGATGATCCGAAAACAGAAGCTATTGTTTTAATTGGCGAGATTGGTGGTTCAGATGAAGAAGATGCAGCCGCTTATATCGCTAAACATGTAGACAAACCTGTTGTTGCATTTATTGCAGGTCAAACTGCACCTCCGGGCAAACGAATGGGACATGCCGGTGCTATTATTGCCGGTGGTAAAGGAACTGCCGAAGAAAAAATGAGAGCTTTGGCTACAGCCGGAATTCATGTCGTAAAATCGCCTGCGGATATTGGTAAAAAAATGAAAGAAATTTTAGGTTAAAAACCTTTCCCAAATAGAAAAGAGCTTGATTCTAATTCGAATCAAGCTCTTTTTTCTTTTAAATATATTTTTTTACAATTCGAATAAATTTAAGTATTCCCACAAATAAAAAACTCTATTTCTTCGCGCCCCTGCGTACTCTTTCAATAAATTATGAGTTTCAAATTCTTTAACCAATAAATTTGCTGATTGAAAACTCAGTTGTAATTTATCCTTCACATCGCTTACCGACATAAATGGATTTACGTAAAATTCAGAAAGCAACTGCTTGGCCGATTGTTTTCTTTTTTTACCCATTTTTTCTTCAATAACCGACTCGTAATGCTTCTTGAGATTTTCAACATTACCTAAAAGTTCCTTACTATGTATAGCCGATTCTTTTATTCCGGTAAGGAAAAATTTAATCCATTGCTCAATATCATTCTTAGCTCTGATTAAATTAAGACGATGGTAATATTCCAAACGATTTTTTTCAAAGAAAACCGATAGACAAAATATTGGACGAGCAACAAATTTTAAACTTATAACCTCAAACAAAATTAATGTTCGGGCTGTTCTTCCATTTCCATCTAGAAAAGGCAATATATTCTCAAATTGATATAAGGAAATAGCCATTTTAATTAACTGAGGCAATTCAAGATCATCATTCCTCCAAAATTTTTTACCATCATTAATTAAAATTTTCAACTCATGCTTGTTAGGTGGAGTATAGTTCGATTCTCCCTCAAAGGGGTTCGCGTGAGTATGAAGGAAAGATCTTATTTTACCGCCAAACTCCTCCTTTATAGGAAGATCGGAACATAGAATTTTATGAGCTTCTTTTATCAGACGAACAGACAATGGGAATTTTTGCAGTTCATTTACGCCCCAATGAATAGCCTTTATATGATTCAAAATTTCTTTTTGCGCATACTGACTTTTAAAAGACTTGGAAACATCAGGAACAAAAGTCTGGTACAAATCACTCTTATTGCCTTCAATTAAATTAGATGCGATAACTTCCTGTGCCACAAACAATGGAATATGAGCATCAATTTCAGGAAAAAATTTAGAATAAGCATTTAGTTCCCCCAATTCAAGCATGGCAGATTCTAAAAGTATATTGATTTGTTTATCCTTCCATTCAAACGAACGGTTAATTAAAGAGGGCGTAACACTTTTGTAGCCTTCTTTAAAACTTTGATAAACAAAATCTCCTCCTGTTTTTTTATTCACGTTTACGCTTATATAATTGAATAAGGAATTATTATTCAGGCTAAAAGTATTAATAATTTAATAAAAACTAAGCCTACTACCAAAAACAGACATCTTACTTATAAATTTAGATACATCCATACATAGCAATTTGAGTAGCTTACAGAAGGTTTTGCATTTTAAAAATTTGATATTCTTCTTGCAATACATAGAAATTGGATTATATTTCCGTCGAATTAATTAATCATCTACTTATGATAAGAAAAATATGTTTAGCTCTGGCTATAATTGCACTGGCTATTAATGTAAAGGCTGAAGGTTACGCAGTTAACGTTCAAGGTAATAAACAAACTGGTATGGGTCACGTTGGTACTGCATTAAATTTTGATGCCAGTAGTATGCAATGGAATCCTGGGGCTTTAGCCACACTAGATCAAAAATATAGTTTCTCTGTAGGAGGATTCGCTACAATAATTAAGACTGAGTTCACGGGGGCTATGGGTAAAGAAGAAACTGATAACCCAACAGGAACACCATTCTATTTATATGGATCGATGAAAGTTAATGACAAGCTTGCTATTGGTTTAGGTGTGTATACTCCTTTTGGTAATACTGTTGATTTTGGTAAAACATGGTCTGGAAAATACTTGATTCAGGATATTAGTTTGAAAGCTATTTACATTCAACCTACAGTTTCTTATCAGCTTGCTGATTGGATTAGTGTTGGAGCAGGTCTTAATATTGTATACGGCAATGTAGAATTAAATAGAGCTCTTCCGTTAGCTTCTCTTGGAGCCCCTGATGGAGAAGTAGAAATAAGTGGTAGTAAAATTCAGTATGGTTATAATTTAGGTATATTCCTTCAACCAACAGAGAAGTTAAACATTGGTCTTTCATATCGCTCGCAAGTAGATGTAGAATTAAAATATGCTGATGGAGATGTAGATTTTACTGTTATTGATCCTGTTTCTCCTTTATTCCCTGATGGAAATGTTGCGGCAACACTTCCTTTACCAGCTAGTTTCAATATTGGACTTGCTTATCAGATCGATGAAAGATGGTTAGTTTCAGCAGATGTAAATTTTGTACAGTGGGATGTATACAAATCTTTAGATTTTGATTTCGAAACGAATACTACTACAATGGTTTCTACTCCTGGTGGTCCTGTAGAAGTACCTGTACTTGTTGATTCTAAAAGCACAAGAAATTGGAGTAACTCAACAACATACAGAATTGGAGCACAGTATTCTGCTAATGAAAAACTGGATATTCGTGCAGGTTTCTATTACGATGGAACTCCAACCAACAAAAAGTTTTACACACCTGAAACTCCAGGATCCAACAAAATTGGTATCTCAGCTGGTTTATCTTATATGCTAACAGATAAATTAAGCGTTGATGTTTCTTTGTTGTATATCAAAGGAGAAAAAACAACTGCATACGACACTAACAACAACTTAAACCCAGATACAAATGGAACACCAGTTTATTTTGGTGGCGAATATGAAAATACTGGATTTTTACCAGGAATTGGCGTATCGTATAATTTCTAGAACCAAACTCAAATAATATAGTAAAAAGCCTGAACGTTTGATCAGGCTTTTTTTATGCTTTCCCAGCTTCAATAAATTACAAAAACGTTCTGATTTAACTCTCTATCTAAAATATTTTGATTCAGATTAATATAATATTAGTATTAATTATCAAAACTATTTCTTTATTTTGCATAAGAATGAAATCAATATTTTTTTGACTTCCATCACCATAAATATCAAAATATGAAGCTATTTCGTACTAGCCTGATTTTTATATTGATTTGTTTTAATTTATCGACTTTCTCTAATGTATTTATTGGAACTAATGAACAAGATCAAAATTCTGTTACTCAGCAAATAGTTCACTACTTAGACTCATCTGTATACTTACGTAACGTATCTTTAGAACAAAGTATTTTGATTTGCCAAAAGGCGATACAATTAACTGAAGAAATTCAAGATCCAAATCTCCTCTCAAAATCTTATAAAATACAAGGAATAAACTATTTCTATCATGGTGAAAATGACTCTTCCTTTTTATATTACAACAAGGCTATTTCACAATTTGAGGTGCTAAACTCAAAATCAGATGTAGGTAAAGTACTAGGAAATATTGGCCTTCTATACAAAAGGCAAGCTAAATATGATATGGCTCTGGAGTATTACCTTCAAAACCTTAACATCTATAAAGAGATTGATTACCGAGAAGGGCTTGGAAGTGTATTCAATAACTTGGGTAATCTGTACTATTTACAAGAGAATTTGATAACAGCCAAAACCTATTATCAATTAGCCCTTTCTAACTTTAAGAAATTCAAAAACACCAAAGAAATAGCTAATGCCTATTGTAATCTTGGAGCGATAGCTGAACAAAACAAGAACTTTAACAAAAGTTTAGATTTTTATAACAAATCACTTCATGAAAATTCAAAGCTTGGGAATGTATTATTCGAGTCTAAATTACTTTTTAATATTGGCTACCTATATCACTCACAAGGCTTATTGGATTCTGCTACGTATTACGTTAAAAAAGCAGAAGAAATTAGAATTCGATTAGGTGATAAAGATGGCTTAATCAGCACCAAATTGCAATTAGCAAAAATTGCTGTAAGTCAGGAAAATAGTAATTTGGCGGAGCAATATATGCTCGAAGCTGACCAATTAGCAATTGAAAATGACATGCTTAAATGGCGAGCTGAGATATTACTTTCGTTAACCAAACTGTATGAAAAAAGACAAGATTTCAGAAAGGCTTTTCTGAACCAAACTCAGATGAATGAAGTAAATGATTCTCTTAATAAAATATTTTCAGAAAATCGTTTTGCTGAGCTTTCAGCAGCTTACGAAGCAGAGAAAAGTCAAAAAGAACTGGAATTATTGCAACAGAAAAGTCAAATTCAGCACCTTGAGTTAGGCAAAAAAAATTCATGGATCATTATTCTAATAATCGTGATGATATTGGGTGCTGTTGCCATTATGGTCTCCCTGCGAATTAACCGACTAAGAGTTGATCACAAAATTATGGATTTACGTCAAAAGGTACTTTTAACCCAAATGAATCCTCATTTTTTATTTAATTCATTAACCGCAATACAGAGTTTCATTCTCGATAATAAAAATAAAGAAGCCAACAATTACCTTTCCAAATTAGCAAGTTTGGTTAGAGGAATTCTAGAAAACTCAAGAAAAGAATTTGTATCGCTCAGAACAGAACTTGAAACACTAAAAGATTATATTGACTTGCAAAAGCTAAGGTTTGAAAATGAAATTAATTATGAATTTGAGATTGACGACAATATTGATCAAAATCAGATTCTTATTCCTCCAATGCTTGCTCAACCTTTTGTAGAGAACGCTTTGGTTCATGGAATGCTAAGAACCAATCCTAATGCAAAAATACAGATTAAAGTATCCTTGAATGAAAATAATGATTTGCTACACTTTGAAATTAAAGACAATGGAATTGGCATTGACGAGGCAAAAAAATTAAGTGCAACTAAAAATCATAAATCTATTGCAACATCAATTGCTATCGACCGAGTTAAAATTTATAATTTTAAATCAGCAAAAAAAATGAAGTTTGAAATAATTGATTTGAAATACCAAAATCCAAAATTACAAGGGACTCTTGTCTGTTATTCAATCCCTATAAACCTAAATGGATACAAAACCTGAATCTATAAAAATACACTCCTAATGTGTTGCTCAATTATTTAGATACCTACGATATCCTATCGTACAGAGGTATTACTACTTTAGTTTACATCTATTCATCTTTCTTTACCATATGAGAACTATTCCATTTCTAATTTTCTTGTTTTGTTTACTACCAAATCAGCTGTTGTCAAGCAATTTTGCCCCTCTTGAATCGATACCAAAGGAGCAATTTCCGGAAGAAAAACAAATAACGGAAACAATTAAAAAAGCTGAACAATTACGTGACTCATCCTATAATGAAAGTATTAAAATAGGGAAACTGGCACTTGAAATGGCTCTGTTATCAGATAACTCCAACATCTTAGCCTCTACCTATAAATCTTTAGGAGTAACATATTATTATCAGGGAATTTTTGACTCTGCACAATATTATTACGAAAAAGCACTAATCGAATTTAATGAAATAGGAGACAGTCTAAATATTGGAAAAGTAAGTGGGAATATTGGAATTGTTTACCGACGAACAAGAAAATATGATCAGGCCTTACGACAATACCTCTATGCTCTAAAAATTTATAAATCCTTAGGTTATAAAAAAGGAATTGGAGGTACATATTTCAATATTGGAGGACTGTACCAAACTCTTGGATTTCCTGATAAAGCATTAAGTTTCTACCAAAATGCTCAACAAATCTATGAAAATCTTGGTGATGACAATAGATTATCAAGCATCTTCATCAATATGGGTGTTCTACAAAGTGAACTCGAAAATTACGATCAAGCACTATCTTATCGATTTAAAGCTCTAGCCTTAAATGAAAAAACAGGAAATACTCAACAAAAATCGACCATTCTCATGAATATTGGTCAATCATATCAGGCAATTGACCAAGCTAACAAAGCATTGGACTATTACAATCTTTGTGAAGAATTGCGAATTCAACTCAACGACCGTTGGGGAATCAGCAAAGTATTTTTACTCAAAGCTACAACCTACGACCAGATTGGTGAGAATGTACAAGCTGAAAAATATTATAAAAAATCCATTCAGGCTTGCCTTGATAATCAATTAACGATCGATCTGAAAGAAACCTATTTCTTCTACTCCAGTTTTTTAGAAAAACAAAATCAACCAAGTGAAGCAATTAACTACTTAAAAAAATACCATTTTATTAATGATTCTTTAATTGCAATTTTCCAAAATAAAGCTGTAAAAGAATTAACAGCAAAATATGAATCAGAACAGCAAAAAAGAGAATTGGAAGTTCTTCAGCAAAAAAGTCAAATACAGCATCTTGAATTAGGTGAAAAAAATGCATGGATCATTGTTCTAATAATCGTGATAATATTGGGTATTGCTGCCATTATGGTCTCCCTGCGAATTAACCAACTTAGAGTTGATCACAAAATTATGGATTTGCGCCAGAAAGTACTGTTAACGCAAATGAATCCACATTTTTTATTTAATTCATTAACTGCAATACAGAGTTTCATTCTCGATAATAAAAATAAAGAAGCCAACAATTACCTTTCCAAATTAGCAAGTTTGGTACGAGGGATTCTAGAAAACTCCAGAGAAGAATTTGTATCACTCAAAACAGAACTTGAAACTCTAAAAGATTATATTGATCTGCAAAAACTAAGGTTTGAAAATGAAATTAATTACGAATTTGAGATTGACGACAATATTGATCTGGATCAGGTTCTTGTTCCTCCAATGCTTGCTCAACCTTTTGTAGAGAATGCTTTAGTTCATGGCATGTTACGAAACAATCCTAATGCCAGGATACAAGTTAAAGTATCGCTCAATAAAAATATGGATTCGTTATATTTTCAAATTAAAGACAATGGAATTGGCATTGACGAGGCAAAAAAATTAAGTGCAACTAAAAATCATAAATCCATAGCAACGTCGATAGCTCTTGACCGGGTGAAAATTTACAACTTTAAATCATCTAAAAAGATGAAGTTTGAGATTATAGATTTAAAAAATACAGACCCAAAACAGAATGGCACACAAGTAACATACGGCATTCCTTTACATATTGCCTAATACCTTGAATCATAAATTTGCAAGCTCATCTACGACCCAATTCAACATACACCGGCATTATACCATTTAGCTTTATAGCCAAGACTAAAGTCCATTTGGTATAAAACAATTGATCATTATTTTTCATTCTCATAAACTGTTACAATATCATATCCTTTTTCCTTCAAAAAATCTTTTGTAGTAGAATAATTCCTTGTAAAACCCAATAAATAACCGCCTCCACCAGAGCCACATAGCTTCAACCAGAATTTTTGTGAGCTAACTCCTTCCTCCCACAGATCGAGAAAATTCTCTGGTATCATCGATTTAAAATTGGTCAGCTGAAATTCTGAGAGTTGACTCAGCTCGGAAAAAAAAGAATCTGCATTTCCATTTACCAATTCCTGAATACATTTATCATTCATTGGAATTAATTCCTGTTCCATTAAATTGGCAAACTCTTTATTTTCACAATTCTTCAAAAATGAACGAACCAATGGTTCAGTATTTCCTGATTTATGAGAGTTAATTAAAAAGATTGCACTGTCCTCACCAAATTTTCTTCCCGGTAAGCTAACCTGTTCAATTTCATCTTGACTGTGGATCAACAAAGGAACCTTTAAATAAGAATTTAGTGGATCAAGACCTGAGCTTTTACCATGAAATCCAGCTTCCAATTGAGCTAAAACAGTCTTTAACCGAATTATTTCTCCATTTTTTAATTTCTTACTGTTCCCAATTGGTTTTATACCATATTTCTTGTAAACAGAGGCACACAAAGCTCCGGAACTACCCAATCCATAACTTTCAGGAATGCTTGATTCAAAATACAAGCCATTTTGAATGTCTTTTTCAAAGGCAAGTAAATCAATTAAAGTATCATATTGAGACACATTGTCTTTAAGGTATTTCAAGAACTTAAGCAACTCCAAATTTGATCGTTTAGCAAATTTCCGATCGGTATATTTATCATCACCAATAAAACTTAGCTCTCCGTTAAAATGAGTATAAGGAATACTTAACCCCATAGAGTTTAGTAAAACGCTGTACTCGCCAAAGAGTAATATTTTCGCATAAAATAAGTCAGGATGTATTCTCACAGCTCTTTAAATTTTAATTTTTTGTGGCCCTTCCCCTTTTTCATCAATAATGTATTTCCCATTTTCCAGAAACGGAGATAAGTCTGAATCAATAAAAGGCACTACTTTTTCCTTTTCTGATTTAGGATACATCAAATGTATATTTGGTCCTGCATCCAAAGTAAATCCAATTGGAATATGACTACTCAACCGAAAGGATCTAATTCTCTCAATTAATTCAAGAGTATTTGGTTTCAACAAAGTAAACGAAGGAGTAGAATTCATCATTAATCCGTGTAAACTCAATGCCTCATTTTCCATTATTTCAATAAACTCTTCCAAATTGCCTGATCTTAGCACACCCAACATTCTTTCAAAATGTGAATTTGCCTGAGCAAAACGAGCTGTTGCATAAGGATGATTTACCATTAACTGATGTCCTGCAGAACTGGATACTACTTTCTTTTCAGAACTAACCAATAGAATTGCATCTTGAAAATCCTGAAAAACAGGATGAATATATTGCGAAAAAGGAACCGCATACTCATCGGAAGATTTGGAAAAAGAATTACTTTCTCCCCAAGCTACAAAACCACCATAAACAGATCGTGAAGCACTTCCAGAGCCTAATCGTGCAATTAGGCTGGCTTTCCGATAAAACTCATCTTTCTCAACTTGCACTCCTGTTACTTCCTCTTCCATACTACACAAGCAAAGAGCTAAAGAACTCATCGCTGAAGCAGAACTTGCTATCCCCGTAGAATGTGGAAACGTATTTTCTGAAGAAATAGAAATTTGAAAATCTTTCAAAAAACTAAATTGATCAGACAAACTTTCAAAGAAATTTGCAATTCGTTGTTCAAATGGCTCTTGTCTTTTACCTTCAAATAAAAAACTCAATTGGTCTCCCTTGCCCTTTGGTTCATAGGTAAGATTTGTAAGAGAAAGAGAGTTTTTTAAACTCATACTAATTGAAGGATTGCAAGGTAACTGATTCCCTTTCTTACCCCAATATTTAATCAAAGCAATATTTGAAGGACTTTCCCAACTTACAGATCCTGAATTCGTACTATTTTTCATCGTTTAGTAAGCAATAATTTAATTTGTACCTAGTGCCATTTCTTTCCAGGAAAATACTTTTGTTAGTCCCGCTTTATAAAAATAGGAGAGTATTTCCTTTTTACTCAAATCACTTCTTACCATAACAAAGTCTCCACCCCAAGCTCCAAGCGATTTTACAGAACCTTCAAAATCAGAAAATAATTTTTCCTTAACACATTTTTGCCCCAACAATTCAGATACCAAAAGCTCATGGAGCTTAATCACCGTATCGAATTCCTGTGAATTTTCAGCTGAAAGAATATCTTTACTCATCTGAGTTATTTCATCAACCTTTTCTTGCTCACACTCACCTTCATTCAAAAAAGCACGAACAGAATCGCTACTCTTTTGCTTTTTACCCAAATAGACAAAGTACAACTGGCTCATGAATTTTTCCGGAAAATCGACAGGATATATTAATGGATAACTGCCATTCCGCCGAAAAAGGATTGGTTTGCAGTAATTTGCACAAGCAATATCAAAACCAGATCCATTTGAAACCAAAGAATGCAAATCGTATGGATTTACTTCTGCCCATTGCGCAACATTATTTATTAAAGTGGCACTGCTGCCCAAACCCCAACTTCGCTCAAAATCAATTTCAGTCCTTATTTTTAAACTGGAACTATTCAGAAAAGAAGGATTCATTTTTTTAGCTTTATTCAAAAGAAAACAAACAAACTCTTTTTCTGTTTCTCCTTCGTAAGTTTGATTCTCAATTTCCTGATCGGAAATTGAAAATTTCAGCCACAATTTTCCTTTTTCGTAGGCAAGCCATTCCAAATCCGTTTCTTCAGATTCAAAAACTTCCAATATTTGTCCATAATTTAAAGGAATAGCAAGTGCCAAAGCTCCGTGCAATACGAGGTATTCACCTGTAAGCAAAAATTTAGCGTTCGAATAATATTTATATAAGGGTTTCAAATTCTATTGTAACTTAGTTCGTAGTGACTTTATAAAGGCTTCCACTTCGCTGTGTGAAATTGTTTTATGAGCAAAATATTCCAATGCCTGTTTCTTCTCTTCATAATCCGCTTTTAAAGAATTTAGTAAGTTTGACAAATGCATTTTCATATGTCCTTGTTGAATTCCCGTTGTAACCAAAGATCGCAAAGCACCAAAATTATTAGCCAATCCGGCGGCAGCGGTAATCATCATTAATTCCTTTGCCGAAGGTTTTCCCAGTAATTCCAGACCAAATTTTGCCAAAGGATGCAAACTTGTTAATCCACCAACAGTACCCAAAGACAGTGGCATGGTTAATTGATATCGAAATCGATTATGAGATACGCTAGCCTGCGTTAAGCTTCTATATTTCCCGGTTTTAGAGGCATAAACATGTCCGTTCGCCTCAATTGCACGAAAATCATTCCCTGTTGCCAAGGCTACAGCATCAATTCCATTAAATATTCCTTTATTATGAGTCGCCGCCCTATAAACATCCAACTCGGCTATTTTAGCGGCTTTTTGAAATTTATCAGCAAATTCTTTTCCACTTAAACCCGGGTGAATTTCATCTAACTCATCAAGGCTGCATTCCACAGAACATTCAACAATACAATCGGGAGTATAATTGGAAAGAATGGACATAATTACTTCGAATTCCCGTTC
>JAESUW010000039.1 GCA_016760525.1 Labilibaculum sp. | reverse complement strand
TGTGCAAGAAACGATGAGCCCTAAAGTAAAAAATGTTATGATTATTTTTTTCATTTGTAAATTGATATTTGAGATTTTTGTTATTTGAATGCGATTGCAATTTAAATCCAAATTTTATTTTATCACTTACACGATTTGCTCCATTTTTTGTTGTTTTAAGACATTTTTAAATTTCATGAAGTCTATTGAGATACTAAATGTTAGCAATTTGAGCGGGAAGTTTCTGCAATCTTCACTTCTCTAAAAGCAAGTTTGAACAATTTCCGTTTTACGATGCTCATAAAAGCCCTCCTTCACTTACTTTGACATCTTATCAAACCAAACTTTTGGCTTCGAGATTTAAAGATATTAATACCGAATTTTATCAAAATCTCATTTATAAAAAACAAAAAATAGCGAGCCTTATAAACACCACTTATATAGATTTGGCGCGTTATTATGTGAAGTTTGAACCAACAGATAACGGTACATCCATTACTTATATAGAAACCTTACGAGCCTTGGAAAAAGCAATCGACCATTATTACAAAACCGAAAAATCTGCTAGGTTTTATGCCAACTATTTGAACGTATCTATTAAACACTTGAATAGAATAGTGAAGTCGACATTGGATAAAACCACTACAGATTTGATTACAGAACGTGTATTGCTTGAATCTAAACGACTTATGGTTCATTCCAACAATTCATTGTCTACTATTGCTGAAATTCTAGGATATGAAGATTATGCTTATTTTTCTAAAGTCTTTAAATCAAAAACAAATATAACTCCACTAAATTTTAAAAAGAGTTATCAGTAGTTTTTTTGAATTAGAGTATAAAACGATGAATTTTTAGGTGTGAAATTCTCCAAATTGTTCGGGCTTTTTTAATCCAGAGTCTTTACCTGTTTCAGCATGTATTTTTTAAATTACTTAAATTAAATAAAATCTGCTGAGTGATTAGTTTTTTACTAAGGGTTCTTCTTTTTTTCCAATTCTTTTTACGAAATATTCGCCTTTTCCAATTTCGTTCGTTTCTTTAGAGTGTAATGTGATCGTAATTTTATCAAAACCATCAACTAATTCAGCTTTATTAGTTATTTTCTTGTTCGCTTTCGGCTTTAGGATTTGAACGAGATAACCATACATATAAGATCCGCTTCTAGTATATTGATTTACCTTATTAATTGTGACAATTTTCGCCTTGATACCGTTCAGYTTAACCTCCAATTCTTCTTTAGAAATATTTTTTGGTGCAATATCAATTGTGTCCAACTTGGTGTTTTTTGGCAATTTTAACGCTTTGGTTAAACTCATAGGGCGAAAATAAATTGTATAAGTTTCAAATGGGCCAGTTTGTGGTTCAAAGGCATTGATCCCATAAATTTCCATTCTATCATATTGCGGATTAATTTCTAAGTTTTTATATATTGGTAGGTTCCAAGCCCAATATTCGAGTTTAGTTTTACCATAGTCAGATTCTTTTATAGCGTATAAACAATAATAAGTTCCTTTGTCTACTTCAATAGAAAAATTTCCATTTATGTCGGTAAATGTTTCGTAAGCGTTGTCAAATAATTTGTTTTTATTTTTAACAGAAATAGTGTCAATTGAATTTTTCAACCAAACAGATGCACTGTCAACAGGCTGGTTATTAAAATCAGTAACTTTTCCATACAAGGTTACTTTTTTTTGTGCAGATAGATTGGAGATAATTAGAACTGTTAGTAATAGAAATAATATTTTTTTCATTTGTAAATGGTTGTTTTTAGTAAAGACTTTGTAATATTATTTTTGTTACAAGYATTTTTTATGGACTTTAGAAAATGAACTGTACTTTGGTTTAAGTGCTAATCCCACTATTTTTGGGGACAATGTTAACCAAAATTTTATCTATTTTCAAATTGTTCTTTTAACCAAGTTGCCGAACTCTTATTGACTTCCTTTTCAATCAGATTCAATAAATCAGATGTATTGGAAATTCTTTTTTTTGAAGCTGATTTTAAGAGATTAAAAAAAGCATCTTCACCAATCTTATCTTTAAAATCATTTAATATTAAAGATCCTTTTAAGTAAATAACATGATACCATTTATTATCATCTGGAGTTATATTTACAATGCTCTTTGTGTTGTTAGAATATTTTTTGTTGGTTTCAAGAGTTTTTTTCAAGTAAGCTTTTCCATATTTATGTTCCATCCATATTATTGAACTAAACTCAGAGAACGATTCACCCAGCCATTCTTCCCAACTTCCATATTTAGAATTACTCCACCATAGATGAGCTATTTCATGTGCTAAAATTTCTTCATCACTTTTTTCAATTTCTTTTTTTGTAGATAAAGAAACAATTCCCTTTCTTGCATATGACATTGGGTGGTTAAATGGATTCGCACAAATTACAAGTTGACTAGACTTTGATTTTCCGTATTTTTCCTCAAAAAATGCAAAGATATTTTCTGAGTACCTTTTGAGTTTTTCAATTTCGTTTTTATCATATGCCACATAATTAATTTCAATTTTTTTATTTTTAGATTGAGTTTTGTTAAGTTCATTTGAAATAATTATGACAATGTCATTGGTCATTTTTTTGTTAGTTATCCTCCAAGTATTTCTTTTTTTTCGAACCTTTTTAGTGGAAGCAATATGAAAGTTCTCAGGAATGTCAAAATCTAAATCGTATGTAAACTTTCTGTTTTTCATAAAAGGAAACCATCCTGTATAAAAGCTAAGCTCAATCCAATCAGCTCTATATTTAAAATTATCGTGTYTGAYATCAGAAAGAGAATAGGAATAATCAATGGTTATATTATTTTTATTCTTTTTGAATTGATTTGAGGGAATTTTAATTTTTTTAACATCGTCTAAATAATTGTCTTGTTTGGCACGATAATAAATAACCTTCTTATTACCTTTCTCAATAAAATTAATAATTGCTGTTCTATTAATATAAAGTTCGATGGTATCTGTTCCATGAACATTTTCAAAAGTCATTGTTACAGTCCCTTTTATCAATTTTTCAGTATCATTAAAATTAAATTTTCCTTTATAATTTATAATGTTTTGAGCATTCGAACAGCATCCAATAAAGGATAAAATTGAAATCATTAAAATTCGTCTCATCATTTTTTTTGATTATGTTTAACGTTTGAGTGTGAAATTTGTATGGTTTAAGTTTACAAAACGTAAAAATTAAAACAAAAAAAGAAGAATATAAGAGCGAGTTAAATACTAAGAAATTACTTAATTCCAGCGGTGTATATTCCTTCCATTTGAATAACTTCTCCGTCAAATTCTAACGCTGGTTCTTCTATTATCTGGGTATTAATTTGCTTTAATCCTATCTCCCTCAATAAACTTTCAACGTCTTGAATTTCATATTTTTCAAATCCATGTTTTGAAAATTCTATTTGATCCATGAAATTTTTAGAACGGTAAGCAATTAGTAGTTTTCCATTGGGTTTTAAAACTCTTAAAAGCTCTTGGGCATTTTGAACTGGTTGTGGCCAAAAATAAAGTGTATTTGTTGTAGTAATACTATCAAAACTGCTATCGTTAAAAGGTAATTTTTCAATGGAAGCCTGCTTAAATTGTATATGTCCTGCATCAATTAATTCCTTATTTATCAGATTGGCTTCGTGAATCATAGTTGCTGAGAAGTCGACACCCGTATACTTTAGACCAGTAGCCATCAAGAGTAAATCTTTTATAAAAAAGCCATTACCCATGCCTATTTCTAAAATGTGATCTCCATTTTTAGGATTGAGTACCTTATAAGAATTTAGGCAAATATGTTTGTTGCCTTTGTTCATTTGCAGCCCTATTTGTTTTCCTGTCTCTCCTTCAGGGAGTCTTAATTGTTTTGCAAGTTCCTTTGGAGTCAAGTCATTATCTGGATTGAATTTTTCTGTCATAGTGTTTTTTGATAATCTATTTCTTAAATGCAACGATTGTGTGTAACAATTATACGGAAGAGAATCGGAAGATTTTCCACCGTACAAGTGTTCTCTGTTTTTTTTAAAAACTATTGAATAAATATAGTATTAATTACACAAGGCTTAAGTTTGCACTAGTTATTTCTTCTTCAATTCATAATTAGTAGCTGTTTTTACACAGAAGAACCTCCATTTGTTTTTAGAACTATCAATACTTGATTTTCTTTATCATTTTTTTTACTAGTATTCTATATTATAAATTATTGGAGGCGCTCCTACATGGCTCTCTTCAATTTTTGTAGGGTAATTTTCCGAATCATAGGTATATACTCTTTCCATTAAATTTGGATAACAACCTGTACATCCTACGTCTTTTAAAAGAACCATATTATTTCTTAAATATGGGAAATTAAAACCATTGTCACTAAAAAAAATATATACTCCGTCAGAAGCTGAAGTGTCGAAATAATGGATAAATCGCTCTAGATATATAGAACTCAACTGCTCATAAAAAGGATTTGGATGTTCGTCATAGGTTAATTCATATGAATTCAATAATTCATTATTCAAATCAAAATCTTTTGCCTTGATTAGATTTCCATTCACATCATATTCAAAGGTTGAATAATTTGTTGCTCTTGTTACTTTTGTAATTAAATTGGAAGCATTAATTTCTAACGTTATTTCCGTGTCTTCCAAAGTATCAATCGTTCCAATAACGCTAATTGTATTTCCATTATAAACTATTTCATAATCGTTATGATACACTTGAACCCCGCTAAAAGCAATTAACTGATTCTCTGAGTTATAAGTATATTTCCTAGTGTTGTTAGAGTTAGAACTAACTTTTCTTACGTTATTATTGCATTGATAGTTAAAAAACCTTTCATGACTACCATTAAAAGGAGGCTGATCCATTCCTGCTAATAAATTGAACTCATTATAGGTATATTCATAATTTTCTAACTGGTTATCCCACAAGTTCGTGTAGCTTAATTTTGTAATATATTTATCTAATGTAATATGGTGATTTTCTGTAACACATACCTCATCTACTGGAGTTCCATCAGTATCATTACAAGAAGTGATTAGAAAGTTTAATAAAATTATAA
>JAESUW010000195.1 GCA_016760525.1 Labilibaculum sp. | reverse complement strand
ATCCCAAAACTTTAAATTATTGAAGGCTTAGATAGAAGCTAAATGAGCCAAACTGGTTTATTACAATAGAAAAACAGGTAATGGCCTGATTAACCATTATCTCAGTCTTTTTACTAGCAAATTTCAGCAGTTTTTTAAGATTATAGGCACAGGCAGACATGTGCATGACCTTATTGGCCTGCTGAATGCCGATGGTATTTATTTTCCGAAGCCCCATAAACTGAGTTAGAGTTCCGAAAACAGGCTCTACGGTTGATTGTCGTTTACCTTTCATGTACCGCCCGTATTTACTTCGAACACGCTTATTGTTTCGCTCATACTCATCTACATATACCGTAATCCCAATCTTCTTTTCAAATCCTTTACCAATGCATTTTTGTTTTATTGGGCAGTTTTTACAATCGCTCCTTTTGGTTAGGTAATGGTTTTGCAAGGAGTTTTTAACCATTCTTTTTTTGCGAAAAGTTACTTTTTTGCCCTGCGGACAAAGCCAGTAATTTTCCTCTTTACAGTAAGTAAAACCTTCGGGACCGCCTTTGTAGGTACCATGCTTTGGAATATAGCTGATAATATTTTCTTTTTCTAAAAAGGCATAGTTTTCACCACTGCTGTAACCTGCGTCTGCAAGCAAATTGTGCCAAAGTAAACCTTGTTTTTTTAGCCTTTGCTTTAAACGCTTGGTGGCATCTTGTAAAATTTGGCTATCCTTCTTGTCGGCATGATAGGCTTTAACATCAGTGATTACATGATGAGCAGTATCAACACTAATATTGCTGTGATAATTGAGTTTTCGAGCCTTCCCTGGTTTTACACTTATTCGGGCATCCGGATCTGTTGGACTGTAGTGAGTTTTGTTGCTTGTGTATTTTGCTCCTTTGTTGCTGGCTCCCGGACGTTGATCCTGATTTTTCTGCCAGTTGCGATTGCGGCTTTTCACCTGTTGTAATTCCTGATCACTCGCTGTTATGATCTGCTCCATTTTGGAAGCTTTGTTCTGCTTTGCTTTTCGATCCGGACGACTTTGGTAACGAGCCTTTTGGAGATAAGCCTCCAGTTCCTCTTCCGGAACTTTCAACTCCAGACTATCCATACTGGCATTGGCTTTTATTGGAGCAGAATCTATCGCCTGAGTATGACCAGCAACCATACCCTTCTCAACACACATACTTAATACATGGGTAAAAATCTGCTGGAATATCTCTTCTGGAAATAAACCTCGGGTACGGCTTAATGTGCTGTGCCAGGGTAACTGTTCATCAATATCAAAACCTAAAAAGAACAGAATATCCAAGCGCATAGAGCAATGCTCAATGATCTTTCTATCGCTGATGATATTTTCAAGGTAACCCACTAAACAAAGCTTGTAGAAAACCACCGGATCAATACTTTTTTGTCCACAACCCCCATAATAGACAGCTGTTTTCTTGTATAAAAAGGACAAATCCAAAACCTCTTTTAATCTGCGGTAGAAATTATTTTCGGGAACCCGGTGTGAGAGCTGAAAGCTTGAAAATAACTTCTCCTGATAAACCTTCTTTCCTTGCATTTTTATTTACAAGTTATGCCAAAATGGTTGATTTTGAAAGAATATATTGTTAGATTTATCAACAAGTTATCAAGAATTGTGCAACAGTCACAAAAGCTAAATTTTATGGGCGTTGATGAGCAGTTTGAAAGTTTAGTACAATTAAGAAACACCAGCAAGCCAATTAAATCGGCTTGCTTCTTTAGCAGTTTGATAGGGCAACTCTTTGAAATTGCCCACGAAACTAAGCAAGACCGTTACATGCAATTGTAAAAAAGAACAAATGAAGAAATTTCCTGCGTTAGATGAATATTCAGATGATGAGCTTATCGTTATTGTTCATGATGAGAAAGATGATTGGCAAAATGATGCTATTATTTATGCAAAAAAACTTCTTGCCGACAGAGGATTATCTGAGGAATATTCGAGAGAGAGAATAAAAGAAATTAGAACTGAGTTTGAAATTCTTTGGCAACAAGAATTAGAAGAAAGAAAAATAGAAAGTTATAGTATTATAAGTTTAATTTTCATGGCACTCTTTTGGCCAAGGCACTTATTTCGGGATTGGTATTTAAAAAGAGATGGCTATTATCGAAAGAGAAATCAAAGACTAACCACGATTGCGATTGGAGTCCTAATTTACTTTATTCCAATGATTAGTTCTCTTTCAACCTATGATGAAAGGGAAATTGAAAGAATAGCTGAAATTAATAGAAATGCTGAAATAGACAGTATTTCTATTTCTCAAATTGATTGGTCAGGCAAATATACTTTTATAGATTCCTCAAATCAATCATCTAATAAAATAGTTTGGAACCTTAAGTTAATAAAAGAACAAGGAAAACATTCTGGTACTTTAACCTTTAAGACAGGAAATAATACAAAGGTAGTTAGCTGCATTGGACTAGTTAAAGATGATGTAATGGAGTTTTATCCTGACACTTCTTACACTCTAACTAATGGCGCGGAAATTTCATACTATGATCGATTATTTACATTTGGGAGAGATGATCTTGAGATTTACACCAAATGGGGGAAATTAACCCCGGTTTATAGTGGGACTAGAAGCATGAATGAATATTTCTTAAAAAACAAAAGCATGTAATAAAAGTAATCGTTACACAAGCAAATAATATTTCTAAAAAATAAGATGGGAGCTTTAAAAGTATGCTAAGGCATTTGCCACACATTTATTAGAACAAAGAACAGATTTACCTTATATTCAAACAATACCAGGCCATGAATCGAGTAAAAAAAACAGAGATTTACACCCACGTAAGCAAAAAGTCTCTTGCAAAAATCAAGAGTCCACCGAACGTGATCATAACTAATAACAGCAAGAATAACAACAGCTTACACAAAACAACAGATAAGTGATATAAGACGCATAGCGTCTTATCCACTTGTTATAGCCAATTATAAAAAACGCCCATGAACATAGAATACAAAATTGTTTTAAAAAAAGACCTAACAGATTCACATAAAAATACTTTTGCGCAATTGTTAAAAGAGCAAGGAAAAGTTAAATATGATTTGACTTTAAAAGCTGATAGATGTAAAATAATATGTTTGGTTTCAATTAACAGTAAAGTAATTGCAATTGGAGGAATTAAAAATAAAACAGCTTCCGCTTTTTCTAAAGAAAAGGCAAATTTACCTGAAGTTTCCAAATATTTTGAATGGGAATTGGGGTATTTGTATACAAATCCTGACTTTGAGGGAAGAGGAATTGCTTCAACAATAGTAAAATATTTAATAGTTGAATATGGAAATGAAAATCTAATGGCTTCGACTGAAATTTCGGCTAATCCAGGAATGGTTAGAATTTTAGAAAAGAATGGTTTTAGACATTATGGGACACCATGGGGAAGTGAAATTCATTCTAATTATTTAGGTTTGTTTCTAAAATACAAATAGTCAAGATGAATGAAACTTACAGAAATATTTCCTTGGTATTCGAAATTGGCAATTCTATTAAATTCATAAAAAGAGGACTTGGTGAAGTACAAAAGATTACTGGTGCAAATGATTTTTACCATCCTGCCCTGCAATTTCTATCAAGTGGATTTGAAAGACTTTTTAAAACGATGTTATGTTTAAATTTTAAAGAAAATAACAATAAACTTCCTTCATATGGAGAGTTATTAAAAGGTAAAAATGGACATGATATTGAATATCTGAAATCAGAAGTTGAAAAAATTTGTATTCCTGTAACTCGTCCATTTGCAAGTATGGACTATGGCATAATTACTAATGATGAAATCATAAATATTATTTGCAAAACACTTTCAGAATATGGACAAAAATCTCGATATTTTAATCTTGACGCTGTTTTAGGAAAAGAACAAGAATTTGATGCAGTAAATGCATGGGAAAAAATAGAAACAAAAATACTGAAAGAGCATTTGGGAGAAAAGAAATTTTTTGAAATATTACAAAATCCAAAACTATTAGATTCGCTCTATGAAAAATCAAATGAATTAATTGTATCTCGGATAGAACTCTTTATTAGGGCAATTACTAGACAATTCATTTTTGGAAATTTCTCAAGTGATTCAAAAACATTTCTATTTGAGATTGAACCATTTATCGACATTGATGACAATAAAATTGGGAAAAATGATTATAGATTTTAATAAATAACAGGCTATAACAAAGTGTCATATGTAATGCGGGTTTCAGCGGTTTTTTGGGCTGCAGCTCGTTGTTGCAACACCGCCAATTCGTCTTTGACGATTGACGGAAAATTTGAAATTATGAATAAACGAATTGGCTACGTGCGGTTTTGAAAGTTTCGTACTTTTAATCCCGCACTCCACATACACAAACCGTCAGACTGTCTAAAAACCTTCATAAGTTGTTGATAAGTAAGCATACTTATATTTGACAGGTAATCAGCACTTTGTTATCTTAGAGTATGAGATTTATACAAGGACAAGACAGAACTCAAACTCATATTTTTCCCATCTCATTAGATCAGTCAATAGCTAAAGACAATGAAGTTCGTTTAATCGACTTGTTTGTTGATAGCCTTGATTTGAATGATTTTGGTTTTAAAGTTGATTTTGATGAAAACGGCCGGCCGGCTTACCGTCCATCAGATTTACTCAAACTCTACATTTATGGGTATCTGAATAGAACCCGCTCCTCCCGGGGTTTAGAGAAAGAGTGCAAGAGAAACATCGAGGTCATGTGGTTACTTAGAAACTTACGTCCCGATCACAACACCATCTCCAACTTTAGGCGGGACAACCCAAAAGCAATAAAAAAAGTATTCCGTAAAACGGTTCAACTGGCCAAATATTTTCATCTGATTGGCGGGAAATTATTAGCTGGAGACAGCACCAAACTCAGGGCACAGAACAGTAAAAAGAACAATTTCAATCAAAAGAAAATTGACCGGCACTTAGCTTATATTGACAGCAAGCTTTGTGAGTATGAAAAGGCACTGGCAGAAAGTGATGGTGATGAAAAAGAAATTATAAAAGAACAAATCAGCAAACATGCTGATCGAAAAAAAGAGTATCAAAATATAGAGAATCAAATCAAGCAAACAGG
>JAESUW010000194.1 GCA_016760525.1 Labilibaculum sp. | reverse complement strand
ACTTGGTCGATTTTGGTCTTGAAACGCAGCGCACAATTGCTGTTGAATCGAGCAACGAAAATATTGGCTACGGTTTGGCTACGTCTTATTTTCTAATCCCGAAGCTTCAGCTTAAGGCTTCGTACGAACATACGTACCGCATGCCTACACCTTTGGAAATATTTGGGGATGGATTGTTTGTTGATCCCAATTCGGATATTGGCCCCGAACAAAGTGATAACCTAAATGCAGGTGCTGATTATCGTTTTAAATTCGGGCGATTTAATCGGATTAATTTAGGGAGTACCTTTATTTATCGCGAATCGAAAGATTTAATTTACACCGTTGTTAAGGTTTCGAGTCCGGTTACTTATTACGATAATTTGAGCAAAACCCGCACTTTAGGTGTTGAAGCTAACTTTCAATACCAATGGAAAGACATTTTTCACTTTGGAGGAAACGTGACTTATCAGGACATTACAGATCAGGCCAAACATGTTTATAACGAATCTTACACAGGTACTGGCTGGCAAAAAAACTTTCACTATGCTTATCGCCTGCCCAATAAACCTTACTTGTTTGGTAGTGCCAATGTGGGTTTAAACTTTAATCGCTTAGGGCTGCAGAATGATGTTGTAAGCATTAACTACCACTTTAATTATGTAGAGAATTATTTCCTTACCTGGTCGGAGAATGAAAAATACATTATTCCTCAGCAGATATCTCATGATGTTGAGCTTTCGTATGCTTTTAAAAATGGGAAATACAACATTTCAGCCGAATGTCGCAATCTTTTGAACACAAGGCTTTACGACAAGTATTATTTGCAGAAACCAGGGCGGTTTTTTTCAGTTAAACTAAGATATACGCTGTAGCAATAGCTTGTTGGATTTAAGACATTGGCTTTTTGCAAGTTGTTATTGTTAGTCGCGGGTTGCCGATCCTTATGGGGCTTGTTTTCGAACTGTAAATTGCTTTCGCTGATTTAAGAATAAAATAAATAATTGAACTCCGGTTCTTCCTTATAAATAAGCAGATTTTTATAAATCATTTAAATAGAATTAACTATGACATTGTTAAGAATTAAAGATAAACTGACATTACTTTTTACCTTTTTGCTGGTAGGTACATTATTGGTATCCTGCAGTAAAGATGATGATGATAATGTAAATGATAATACAGGAGACTTTGTACTAAGCATGGCCTTACAAGGCAGCGATGGTGCTTTTACTTACCATACCGTTCAATTTGAGGATGTGATGAGTGGTTCGCTGTCGGCAGTTGGACAAGGAGTTGAACAATTGGGCTATTACTCATACAACCAGTATGGCGAGAAAATTTATTGCAGCGGAGGTTTGGGTGTTACAAATCTTGAGGCTCTTGAAAGAGGTACTGATGGAAACATTCAGGAAATTGCCAGCTTAACGAACTTTAAAAATAGTTTGATTGATTTGGTAGAGGCTGATGCAAATAATTTGGTGGGGGTAGAGCTTTCTTCATCGTCGGATGTGGTTAAACTTCATTTGATTGATGCTGCAGATGTTTCGGTAACAAAAACGACTGAAACTTTGGTCTCAGGCTTAACGGCTCTTTCTTCTCCTGCTTACTCGGGCATGGTTGTGAGTGGCAATTATTTGTATTTAAGTTATTACATCAGCGATCCGAGTACATTTGCGACCAGCTACACCGACAAAGCCGAGCTGGCCATTTTCTCTTATCCTGAACTTGAATTTATTAAAGTTATTGAAGACGACAGAACAGGTCCGATTGGTGGATTCGGTACCAGTTCGGGTCTGATAAAAGATGAAGATGGTACTATTTATGCTCTTTCGCATTCGAATCCTGCCAATGGCTATAGCCAGGTAAGTAAAAAAGGCGGCATATTGCGAATTGAGAGTGGCAAAACCGAATTCGATGCTGATTATTTCTTCGATATTGAATCGATTACCGGCGGAAAGAATACGGCTCATTTGCTTTATCTTGGCAACGGAAAAGTTTTCACCGAAATAAATACGCAAGTTAACAGCGAACAAAGCAGATGGTCTGATGGTCCGTTGAAACCTGCAGTAATTGATCTTTATAACAATACCCTTACCTATATAGAAGGAGTTCCTGAACATGCAGGTACGGGAAGAAAATTAGCGGCTACTGCATTACAGGATGGCAAGTATGTGTATTTGGCTGTTCCTGAAGATACTGGTATTTATGTATATCAGATTAATACAGCAGATTTTACTTCGGTTAAAGGAGCAGAAATTGAAGCCAACTTTGTTGCTGGTTTCTTTAAATTGTAATTTGCAAAAAAATAAATAATGCCAGCTTTGGGTTTAAAGCTGGCATTTTTTTTATTGACTGCAATTTTTTACGGATGCAGGATGGGGGCGAGTGCTTCCTATTTATTTGCCTTTGGGCCGAAACATTACAGATAAGACGAAAAGCATGAAACTAGGGTTTAAACAAATAAGCAAATGGCTGCACCTTTGGCTGGGCTTAACATCGGGTATTGTAGTAGTAATTGTAAGCTTAACTGGTGCAATATATGTTTTTCATGAGGAGATTGAGGATGCTTTACACCCCTGGCGTTTTGTAGAAGCACAAAACAGGGCATTTGTGCCTCCCAGCCAATTGATTGATACTGCCAAAACTTATGTTGCGGGTGAAAAGCCAACGGGTCTTACCTACGGAAACAGTGAGGGTGCCGCAGCCGTTGGTTTTATGTCGATAAAGAAGGGCGAAACTAGTTTTAGTGTGGTGTTTATGAATCCGTATACGGGTGCTTTTCTTAAAAAAGAAGAACCCTTGGGAAAAGGGAAGTTTGACTTTTTCCACTTTGTAATGAATGGGCATAGAGCCCTGTGGTTGCCTTATAAAATTGGTCGTCCGATAGTGGGCGTTGCCACTCTTCTGTTTTTGGTACTGCTAATTACGGGTATGGTAATGTGGTGGCCCAAAAAATGGAACAAGAAGAGTCTTAAGCGTGCACTCCTGATTAAAAGGAATGCCAATCGGAAAAGGCTAACATTCGATCTGCATAATGTGCTTGGTTTTTACAGTCTTATTTTTGCTTGTGTGTTTGCTGTTACGGGTTTAATCTGGAGTTTTGAATGGTTTGGCGATTCTGTTTACTTCCTCACTTCTGGTGGCGAATCGCGAGTTGAACACGTGCATCCTCATTCTGATGCATCGAAAGCGCATTTGCAGAAAAACGACAGCATGCCTGCCATTGACCGTGCCTGGTATCAGACGCTGGCCACCGAAGCCAATCCGCAATGGGTTTATATGACTCCGGTTTTGCACGAAGAGGATGATTCCTTCGAAATTACAGTGGGGCAAATTGATGGGAAATTTTATAAGCAGAACGAATATTTTTACGACCGATACTCTCTGGAGCCTTTGCGGGTAAAAGGGGATAGATATGCAGAAGCGGGCTTTGCCGATCGACTAAGCATGATGAATTATGACATTCATACGGGTGCTGTTTTGGGTTTGCCAGGTAAAATTTTAGCTTTTTTACTTAGCCTGATCATTGCCAGTTCTCCCATAAGCGGCTTTTTGTTGTGGAAAAATAAGAGAGGGAAGAGGTAAGGGTTGAACTATTTCTGATTGAAGGCTGTGGTGTAAGCAAATAGGTATTGGTTTGATGTCGGTATTGTCCTGTTTGTTTTTTGTATTGTGCCATCTGCCCAAACCCGACTTCATCTTTTTGCCTTGATGCAAAAAAGGAAGCTTCTTCAATACGCTATTATGAATCTATGCTTGACAAATGAATCACGCCTGTAAGACGTGATTCGTTATTTTTTACCATTTAATGAACTGCCCAAGTATTAGAATTGTTGGTTGGGTGGGGTGAGGGGTGCACTGGTGGTTATTTAACGATGGCGGATCTGGCTACTGGATTGTAGCAAGTAATTTTCACATTAGCTTTATCTTATCAAAGAAATCTAGTCCAAAAGAAGATATAAATGAAATAAAATCTGTGACAAATTTAGAATTAGATATAATTAGAAGTTCATTTTCAATATTCAAGTCTGTGCAACTTTGGGCAAACTTGATGATTTTGTTTTTACGATCAGGATTCTCATCTTTTAAATTACCGTTTCTATGAACAATATTATTCCTAATATTTGCATATTCTTTAAGTGAATTTTGTTGTTTTTCAATCGACTTAAATTCAATTTCATGAACTAGTTCAAAAAAATTAATAATACTATCAATTTCAGATCCGGATTTTTTAAGATTCTTGTATTTAATTTTTTTTGAATGATTCATTTCTGTAAAATGCAGAATCTCACTAAGTGTGGTTTCTAGTATAGAATAAACACTTACCAAAAGAGATTTATAAATTATTTGAGGGAAATTTCTTGCTTGATGCTTTAGTTCATTTGCTATACTATTGTGAAATTCAAAGTCTTCAGAGTTTAAATTAGTAAAATCCCCCAATTCACTCCAGTAAGTATCTTCATTCAAATTTTCACTTTTCAATAATTTACTAGAAATATCATCTAAGACTCCTTTTATATAATCAAGTTTCTCTTTAAATAATAGCTTTGTTTCTACGGAAACTACATATGTTCCATTGATTTCTATTAGCATATTCGTGGTTTATAATTTGTTGTAACGATCTTGCATAGTCTCGTGGGCGATTTCAAAGAGTAATCTTATCAATGCGCTAAATAAGCAAGCCGCATAAATTTGTTTATATTCTTACGCAAACCAATTAAAGTGGCTTGCTGATGTTTCTTAATTGTACTAAACTTTCAAACTGCTCTACAACGCCCATGAAATTTAACTTTTGTTACCTGCTGGGCTTTCCACATCATTTTTGATTGTTAAAACCTTAACGTCACGTCCATATATTTCAAAATCTTCTCCTTGTGTCATATAATTCGAGATGCTAAAAGGAGGGATGTTACATTTATTCAAATGTTCAATTAAATTGTTAAACATTGTTGCTAAGCAATTAACTCCATCTTTTTTTACTTCAACCCAAGAGTCCATTCCAGGTTCTTCGTCTTCTATCTTTGAAATGATCCTGTCATTCTCAATTTTTCCATATAACAAATAGCCATAATTTAAAATATACACATCATTTGGCATATACTTATTGTCATCATCTGTCTGTAGCTTGTGAATTTCTTCTTCATCAATTGCAAATAAAAATGAGAATAAAGG
>JAESUW010000193.1 GCA_016760525.1 Labilibaculum sp. | reverse complement strand
AATTTGTTCAATAATTTTATTGCGTACTTCAAAGTATTTTGAAATATTCCCCTTAACATAAATTCGATTGGAGGACAGTATTGAATTAAATACAGAGTCATCAATCTGTAATGAGTCCTCTTTTAAATATGAGGTAATTATATTTCTAGCTAGACCTAATTTGTCTTCGGTTTTTGTTTCTTCAGCATATACCCAATTATAAATATTATAATAATATTTGGTGAGACTAATATTTAAATCGTTATCTATATTCAGATTGTACTTTAGTCTTTTGTTTCCAGAAATAGTAATTTTTAGGTTGTTTTCACTTATCTCTGATGAGTCAGCGAGATAAATCAGGCTGTAAATTAAGCAAAGTTTTTTTAGTTTTTCTTCTATTATTGTTAATGGATAGCCTAAATCAGGTAAATAGAATATATTTGGAGAGAATGAAAGTTGTGAATAGTTTCTGAAATTACATTGAAGGCTTATTGTTTTTATTATTTCATCATCTTCGCTATTCCCCATTTCTATAGCATCGTAATCATGTTGAAAATATTCACTATCATTTATAAAAGTTATTGGAAATGATTTTTCTTTAATCGCTAAAAGTAGATTTTCAAAAGTAAGGTTTTTAATAAAATTGTTAAAGATGTCTCCATTGAAAATTATAATGTGATTGCTCTTTTTATGAATCTGTAGCTCAATAACTACATCAAATGAGTCGTTGGTTGTGTCAACAGGTTTAAATCCTTTTTGACTTACATAATAGTCTAATTCGTCAATTGATATATTCCAAGAGTAGTTATATTGTTTTAGGGCGTCATTTAAAAGGTTATAATTGTTTTCGTTTAACGCAGTTGTAATTAAATTTAATTCACTGCAATGAAAACTAATTTGATAAATATGTAGAGCTTCTTTTTCAGATTCAAGTTCAAATGGTGAAAATATATTCTTGATTAATTCATTTATCATTATTCAATTGTTTAATAAAGTTGTAAGCTTCATCCGAAATTATAGTCATTCCAATTTTTCCTGCAGAATCAAAAGGCATTAATAACTGTTCTAAATTGTCGATTTCGTTTTCAAGGTTTAGGAAAATACCTTTACCTAATCTAATAGAGTTTGTTTTTCTTTTATCAATTTTATTAGGAATAATTTTGAATTGATTATCAAAGTTTTTATCATCTTTAAGTTTGCTAAAAGCACCAATTACATTTTTTATAGGGTATTTTTCGTAATGAGGTTTATAGTCTTCCATTGAACTTATAAAAGAAGATAAGTTGAAATGTTTATTCGAACGAAAATAACCTATGATATTGTTTCTTAAAATTGCACTATCAAGCTTGTTTTCGGTTTTTCTTTTATTTCTGTTAATGACTGAAATGATTTTTTCAAGAGTTTTTTCGGTATTAATTTCATCAGAGAGTGATTGATTTAATTCTAAGAAGCCTTTCCACCAGTAACCACTATTGTGCTTGTCATTTACGTATATTTCTTCCTTTGATGTAGCTGTTTCGGGGTAAATTAGAAAAGCTTTAAAAACCTTTTTTCTTGTATTTAAACCTCTACTTATAACGAATATTTTTTCATCAAGAATCTCATCATGTTCTGCTTTACATAAAAGAAGCCTGTCTTTTTCATTTTGTTTAAAATGAATATGCAACAAGCTTCCTCTTTGTATATGCTTATTCATCTTAGCTATTGATTCTTCTGCTTCAATTTCTTTTTCTAATAACCGATTAGCATTAGTTAAAAAGATGTTTTCAATATCATCAACATTATCTATGATTTTTTGAATTGAAGATTTAACTTGAGTAGCCCCGTCTTTAAAGGTGTATTTTCTTTTGTCTGAATTATTTAAAATATCTTTTTCAATTAACTTACTAACATATTTTTCGATAGCTTTCTTGTGTAGGCTAACATCAATAGTCTCTACTTTTTCATTTTCAATGTCAATTACGTGTAATGATATTTTAATTATTTCAATTTCAGATTCTAAAGTGTCTGATTCAGCAACATTTGGTTTAGGTTTTTTTACTTGAGTATCTTGGGTCATAGATTTTTATCTTTATATTCTTCGTTTGGTTTCATAGTTCTTTTATTGTAAATATGTAGTCAATATTGTGTTCATGCTTGGTGCTATGCACCGCACGAGTCTTAGTTGTTATATCACATTTTATAAGTCGATTAGCCAATCATCAACAGAATAATCTTTTTTGATTTTAAGCCAAATAATAAAATTTAACCAATAATTTATTAAAATATTTTTTATTGAAATACTTTCACTATCACTTGTATTTATAAGTGATTGCTCGTAAAAATAAATTCGATTTTTCCAGTCATTTTCTATTAGTATTCCATGTTTTTTTTCTGGAGATGCACATAACTGATATACTCTTTTATATTTAATTCCTGAATATTCTGATTCGTATTGCATTAAAATTAGAAAAGAATTAGTTTTCGTTGGCTCGAAATACTTAAACGGAATTTTAAATTGTGGAATTTTATATTGAAACGTATCATTTTTCCCTAGTCTTTCTTCTGTAATCCATCTTGCCTTAATTCTGAAATGTTTTTCAATCTCTTCTTCGTGAAAAAGTGCTACGTTTAATTTACGTGCTGCAAGATTTCCTTTTTGAATTAGATCAAACCAATGATCATCTGTGCATTGTGTATGGTTTTTGCATAATTTAGGGCCACTACCTATAAATTTGATTCCAAAAAGACCTGTTATATTAAAGTCAGGTTGATTTAAGTATTCTGTTTTTATACGTTCATTTTTCCATTGTTTCTGTAAATTAATTGCAACAAACATCAAACCTATAATTGTAAGGAGTCCTGAAAATAATCTGATTTGTTCCGTATTTAGACTTGAAATTAAATTTTCTTTAACAATAAAAAAGGCAATAATAGAAAGTATTAAGGCCCATAAAATCAGTGGAGTTTTTTTTATTAATTTTTTCATTTATATAGTTTTTTAATGTGGACAACACCCACATACCTACAATAGCAACAAAAAACATAACGGTACATCTACAATAAAGGGGGGAGTATTATAAATTCTATTTCTAATCAGGTCATATTATTTGCACCTCGCCTCTCAAAAGTACATAAAAAANGGTTATACGCTTATTTTAAGCTCTTTTATTTACAGGTGATTAACAATATATAAATCCTATCGGATTCAAATAACAAGTAACCACACTCGTTAATATGCTATACGTTATAAAAAAAAGACCCATTCTTTTTGAATAGGTCTTTTTTTTGTAAGAAAACACAGAATCTTAGTTATTAGCCATAGTTATTTTTGAATATCTGGAAGTTTAGTCGACCATCTAATAATTCTAGCAGTAATTTCTTTTAAAAACACATTTAATTGTTCAATATCTTTATCATTACATTCATCTCCAGTTGGTTCAAAATTAGATTTTGCGTGAACTACTTTGTTTCGAGTACTGTAAAGAGTATTTGAAATTATATTTGAAGCTTGGGATAGTTTTTCTTTCTTTGTAGTATAATTAATGTTTTTTTCTTTTATTATTCCTAATACTTTTCTTTGTATACTTTTTGGCAGGAAGTCGAAAGTGTCAACTAAATCAAAACAAGTATTAAAAACAGATTTGATAAGTTCACTATCTCTCAATCTTTGA
This sequence comes from Labilibaculum sp., assembly GCA_016760525.1. GTDB lineage: Bacteria > Bacteroidota > Bacteroidia > Bacteroidales > Marinifilaceae > Labilibaculum. Next base: position 1,547 of record JAESUW010000193.1, on the reverse strand, counting down.
TTAGTAGAGTTTACTAAATCAAAAATTGATTTAAGATAAATCCTATTAGGTTTTAATACTTTTGGGGAGTCAAGTTTTTTTGCAAGTAATTGATAAGAATCAAGATTAATTACTATTGGAGCGTAATATTCTAAAATTTTATAAAAATTTAAAAGTCTTAGTTCTTTGTCATTTGTTTGGAGTGCTGAAACATAAAGTTTCATGCTTTCACTGTATGTTAATAAAGGTTTTAAAACAAAATTGTCTTCACTAATTTCTTCTTCTGGTTCTTCTTTTTTTTCTCCTTCTAATGTTCCGTATTCTAAACTAAGTAAGGCGTCTATTTTTTGTTCTAATTCAGGATCACGGACAATTATTTTTGATAGATAGAAAATAAGACCAGTGGAATCTGCAATTTCAAATAGATAAGAATAAATTAAGTGAGTTTCTTCTGCTACATTTAGTTTATTTCTTTTATCAGGATATGTTATTTCGATTGCAAGTAAATGTTGATAATTTGAACCAAAATCTTCGTGATAAGCACCTAATTCAATACAAGCAATTCCAACATATATTGGTGCTTCCACTATGCGTAATTCTATTCCGTCTATTTCTTGATGAAAATCAGAAGTGTTTTTTAAATAATATTCTAAGTCTTCACTTTCCGCTTTAATTATCTGATAGCTTAAAGTCGTAGTTTGAATTCTTCCGTGATTTTCAATTTTAAAATCAGATATCTCAAAGCCAAAATCAATAAAGTCAACAGTTTCTAAAGTTTCTCCTTGGTCATCTCCAGGTAACGGCACATATATTGATTCTTCTCCAGTTTCAATGTCAAAATCATCATCTGAATAATAATCAATTTTCTTACAAATTATAGATGCCCATTTTTTAACTTCATCTATATTATCTTTATCTATCATATTTTTTAATTATGGCCAACACCCATACATCCAAAATACCAACCTAACAGTTGACAGTGTAATAGTGTAGGAGGGGGTTATATTACTTGTTTTTACAGTCTCTAATATCAGCAGCTATCTCATCACGGAGCTTATACGCTTTGTGTAACTCTGCCATGTCTGCTACTGTTTTAGATTCCATGTTTTTTAATCGTGAAATTAGTGCATTCAGCATGCCTTCAAAAGTACATAGCTTTTATCTAAAAGCACTAAATATACTATTAAAAATTGTAGAGTTCCCTGAAAAAGGACTGATAAAACAAGAAAAGACACGAAATTGCCACCCCCGCTACCGCACAAGTAACCGCAACGCTACTGCACGATTGTATCGCCTAGCATCCACGTTAAGCCATACAGGTATTTGGCTTTCGTCTTTACAAGGGTTGGGCTCCTGAATTTAAAGCAGTAGCAGCGCTAAAAAAACAATTACAAACATTGTGTAATTCAATTTATTTATGAATTTTTCACGAAAAACGCTCTTTAAATTTTTAAAGAGCGTTTTTATCGATATATTTACTAAAAGCAACATGTCTTTACTTCCCCCTTTTTAGATGGTTAATAATATTCTCATTTTATTAGAATGAACAAATTTTATATACATAGTAT
>JAESUW010000120.1 GCA_016760525.1 Labilibaculum sp. | reverse complement strand
TTGTAGTTGCTTGTTAGTTTGCTAGCGATCAACTATTTTTATTACATAAAACTAAATTACAAATTTAATTCAAATTACATGAAAATCTTGAAGTATGCATTTATAGTCCTTTTTACTGTAGGTATGATGAGTTGTGGTAGTAGTGGTGGTGATGATACCGATAAGGAAGCTCCTGGAGTTACAATAACTGCGCCATCGGCCAATCAAGTATTTGCACCTGATGATATTATTAGTGCAAGCTTTACTGCAACAGATAACGAGGCATTAAAATCTTATGTTGTAAGTGTTGATTTTTTCGAAACAGTTTCTATGGCTGTAAAAATAACTCCTGTTAAATTTGCTTTTGATAAGTCAGGAACATTATCTGGAAAATCTCAAACTGTTCCTTTTGATATGGAGCTTCCTACAAATGCACAGGAAGGAAAATACAAAATGACTGTAACGGTTACAGATGCTTCTACTGAAATAAATGAAAAAACGGTGGAACGAATTTTTGAAATTAAGAGAGAATAATCTCTACGAAAATGTATTGAAAAGGATCGGCATTAGCCGATCCTTTTTACATTTGTGGAGTTTTAAATTCGATGCCGAATAGTGATATATCGTCTATTACAGCATTGTTCTTTTTACCAATATCGATATAATGTATTAAATCGGTAAAAGTGTCAGATATATTTTTAGGTGTTGCGAACATATTAGTTAAGAATTGAACTCCTACTTCCATTTGATCATCTCTTTCCAGCTCTATTAATCCATCTGTATAACAAAGTAATTTTGAATGTTCATTAATTGTGACTTCTCCAATTGATATGGCGGGAATTTCATTGAGCATTCCTAAACCAATACATCCTTTTTTTAATAGAGTAGTTTCCCTGCTTTTAAAATTGTAAAGAAGAGGTGGATGATGGCTTGCATTTACATACTTTAATTTTCTGGTGGTGTAATTGTAAATACCAATAAAAAAGGTCAGGAATTTCTCACTACTGGAATTGTCACACACTTTTTTATTCAATTGAACCATGAGTTCATCAAGTGGAGTTTCAGGCCGGAAAAGCGCTCGTAATGTAGCTTGAAAATTAGACATGATTAAGGCTGCAGGAATTCCTTTTCCTGAAACATCACCTATGCAAAAACCCAATTCCTGATCGTTAAAGTTGATAAAATCATAATAATCTCCACCAATCTCAAAGTGTGGTTGATAATATCCACAAGTAGAAATATATTGATTTTGTGGAAGAGAGCTTTGATTTGGAATAAGAAGGTTTTGAATTTTAGATGCTAACTCCATTTCTTTCTTAAAAGCTTCCTGAATTAATAATTGTTTGTACAGTCGCTTGTTCTCCATTGCCACAATAATAATATTGGAAATGGTTTGTATGAAGCTTAGGTGCTTAATTGCAGGACTCATTCCTTCCATTTCTTCATCAATATCACCAATAAGAATATAAGCAAGAACTGAATTTTTATGGATGATCGGAATTATAAAATCAAAAGACCAGAACACTTCTGGTAAATCTCGTGAGATGTAGGTGATTTCAGAAATACTACTTAAATGTTTCTCAATTTTAATTTTATCAATGCATTCTTTTGAAATACCGGAAACTAATAATTTTTCCCAGTTGGAATTAAATTTATAAACAGCAATTTTTCCAATTTTCAGTTCATCAAATAAAATATACTTGTACTGCTGTAAAAGTTCATCAATTGATAAGTTTTCATTAATTGCTTGAGTAATTTTAAGAATTAGCTTGAGCTTAAATTTGCTGTTTACAGATTGTTGTTTGATCACGATGGGATATTTATGTTTTATGCTAATTTAGGAAATATCAAATCATCAGCCAATTGGAAGTATATAAAAAAAAAAGGATTCCATAAAGAATCCTTTTTTGATGATGAGTTTATCAAAAACTATGCTTTTACACGCTCCGAATAAGAATGATCGCGTGTGTCAATTTTAATTTTATCGCCTGTGTTGATAAATAATGGTACCATAATGGTAGCACCGGTTTCTACAGTTGCAGGTTTTAATGAAGAAGTAGATGAACTATCTCCTCGTATGCCAGGTTCAGTATAAGTAACTTCCAGAACAACGTGAGCAGGAAGATCAACATACAATGGAGTTTCTGTATCTGCATGGAAAACAGCTTCAACATTATCACCTTCTTTTAAAAGGTCTGGTGCATTAAACAATTCTTCAGCCAAAGCAACCTGCTCATAAGTTTCGGTGTGCATCAAATTGTATCCCATATCATCTTTATATAGAAATTGATGTGGTCGTCTTTCAATACGAGCGATTTCAATTTTCACCCCAGAGTTAAAAGTGTTATCAATAACCTTACCTGTTTTAACATTCTTAAGTTTTGTTCTAACAAAAGCAGGACCTTTACCTGGTTTTACATGTTGAAATTGAGTAATGGTATAAAGATCTCCTTTATAGTGGATACACATTCCATTTTTAAAATCTGTAGTAGATGCCATGATATAATGTTAATTTTTTAATACTCATTTCTAATCAAAAGCAACGTATTATTTCCTTTTGAGTTTTGCAAAAATAGGGTAAACAATTAATATTCTGAAATATTATGAGGCTTTGTTTTAAATAGATACTATTTTAAAGCTTATAAAATTAGTCTTTATTCATAAGTGTATTGAACGAAAAACCAGAAAAGTTTATTAAGTCACAGCGTAAAGAACCTATGAAAAGATCGAATTGTACGCGAACAGGAATTCGATTTATATCTGCCGATATCCAAATAGTCATGTCATCTTCGTCTTTAAATGCTCTGCCTGTAGCCACAATAGGAATAAATTTATAACATTTTATATCTCCAATTTTGCTGTTGATGGTTTCGTATCCCATAAATCGAAATTGAAGAAGAAATAATTCGTCAGAAAAGTAAGTTTGAATTTTCACCACTTCACCAATTTTCAGTTTTGAATTAAAATGATTTGCTCTGGCAAAGTAAAATGCTGATAAAATATCATGTATTCCTTCCGGAACCTTGTGGGTTCCAGAACGTGAAGAGTTTACCTCATTCTTTTCCCGGTCAAATGTAATTTCATTATACCTTTTGTAATTGCCTTCTCTGATATTTCTAATTGCTTTTACCGGCAGTAAGGTTTCCGGCGAAATGAAACTCTCATAAGTATCTTTAACTTTATAAAGCGAATTGAATAGTCCGACAGTTTTTCCAGTTAAAGTAGCGTGATAAACATTTTTGCCATCTAATTTTTCATTTTTAAATTTTAAGCTGGCTTTTCCTCCTCGAATAATCCCATAATGTATTACATATCTCAAATGTTCTCCTTTTTCACTATCCTTAATAGGAAAATCAGCTAATGAAACCGAATAGCTTACAATAATTAGAAGAATACTAAGAGAGAATTTATGCATATGTAATAATGTTAGTTCTTATTTAAAGATATTCTTTTTAGGAGTAGTCGCAACAAAATCTTTCAAATAAAAGGGTTCAAAATAGGCAACATCTTCAAATTCCTGATTTTGAAATTTGACTTCAGCCAGTTCTATCATTCCTATTGCTGATGTTGTTATATTATCAAGAAATATGCCATTTTTACTTTGGATCACTTCTTTGCACTTCGAAGCGCCATCTCCGAAGAAAATAACTTCTCTTTCCGATAGTTCTTTTGAGTAGGAAGTTTCATTAATGATATCAGCAGAAATATCTTTAACCAGTTCATTTTTATTATTGAAAAAGGCAGTGTAAACTTCCATTCTGCGCGCATCAATCATCGGGCAGAAGAAAGCTTCGTCAGGATTGCTTATTTGAGATAGAACGTTCTTGTTGTTAAGCAATGGTTTTGTCATTGCCTGCAAAGTATTAATGGCAATTAGAGGCAAATTGGAGCCATAACATATTCCCTTAGCTGTTGAAACACCTATTCGCAAGCCGGTATATGATCCAGGTCCCATACTAATGGCAACACCATCCAGGTCTGCAATTGTTAACTCATTTTCTTTTAAGATGTTTTGAATAAAAACAGTTAAGTGACTAGCGTGTTTCATTCCTTCCTTGGTCTCCTTAAGAGCCAGTAAATTACCATCTTTTCCTAATGCAACAGAACAAACTGCTGTTGATGTCTCGATATGTAAGAGTAATGCCATTTGATAAAATTTAAAATCAATGCAAAATAAAGGATAAAATAGTAATTGTGAACGATAACAGTTGAAATATATGACAACGCATCATCGAAATTAGATAATGAAGTGTTTTTAAAGTACCATTCTATTAGTTAATAGTTCGTTAAATTTTTGTTTTTTAGGCTGATACGCAATAAGGTTGTTGGCGATTAAAGTACTGAAAATAAGTAGTTTGTAAATCAGTCTGATATCTCATATGTAATCCCGAAGGCTTTCGGGACTAATGATCTATTAATTAGTTAGACAATTAATATAGAGTAAACACGTATCAGATAAAAAAAACTCCCAGCCTGAAATAGGTTGAGAGCTTCTTCGAATTTGAAACTTGACTATAAACTTATCTCTATGCCATTATAGAAGTCTAGAATTTTGGTGCGGAATATGTATTCGTATTTCGCTTGTAATAAATCTGATTTCGATTTGAAAAGGTTGTTTTTTTCTTGGTTGTAATCAACAGAATTTACCAGACCTAAATTGAATTTTTCTTCAGTATACCTGAAAGCTTCTTCTGTTGAAGAAACAGCAGTTTCACTCGAGAAAAACTTTTTCATAGCTGCTTTAGCATTGGCATGTGCTTGTTGAATATCCTTGCGCAAAGCATTTTTCGAGTTTTCCATATATAATTTGGAACGGTCGATATTTACTTTTGCGTTACTAATGTTTCTGTTTACACTTCCACCATTAAAAATAGGAATGCTTAGGTTGAAACTAAAACTCTTCGATTCAAATAATTTTAATTGATCGTTCAATTTCATTTCTTTTCTGATAATTATTAGATTTCCATTAGCATCAATACCACCGTATTCTGGTTGATTTCTTCGATATCCGGAATTCCATGATCCTGACATTGACAGGGTTGGCGTTCGCTGGCCTTTTGCAATTATCAAACCTTTTTCAGAACTCTCCAAACGGAATTGTGCTGCCTTCATTTCTGGTCGAAAAGTTAAAGCATTAATGAAAACAGATTCTGGATCGGCCATTGACCTTGTTGCATTTAAAACAGGCAGTTCCGGTGTTTGAATGTCAAAAGCTTGAGTGTCTTCTAAATCCAATAGTTGAGCAAGGTCAA
>JAESUW010000148.1 GCA_016760525.1 Labilibaculum sp. | reverse complement strand
AAGTGACACAAATTTAGTTTTAATAGGAGCAGCAACTGCAGGAATTTGGCATACTTCAAATAATGGAGAATCTTATACCTGCGTTTCTGGAAATGTTCCAGAAGTTGAGTGGGTTAATGAAATAGTTTATAGTAGAAAGAATCCTGAGGTAGTTTATGCTGGAACGGATGTGGGAGTCGTAAAATCAATAAATGGTGGTTTGAACTGGTCTTATACCAATTTACGAAAACATAAACCTACTAAATATGGAAATTTATTATGGGTTGATTTATCTGATACAAGTAGTAACATAGTTTATGCTACTACGCAGGAGTCAGATGTTTATAGATTGTATAAATCAACTGGTGGAGGTGATGAATGGATTCAGATGTATCAAACTTCAAAAAGAATTTGGGACATGCGAATAAAGCTAGACAATCCCAATGTTGTTTACATTTTAGAAGAATCAAGTTCTACTAAGTGGATAGATTTTAAAAGATCTACAGATAGCGGTAAATCGTTTACAACAATTAATAATGGTTTTCCGGTTAATCATGAAACTCCAGCCCATAGAGCAAGGTTGGCCACAACACCTGCTAATAATGATGTTGTTTATATTGCAATTGGTTATAATGGTGGTGGTAAAAATGATAAAATATCTTTTTTTAAATCGTCAAATGGAGGATTGTCTTTTGGTAAAAAATGCTGTGGTACTTCTTCTGATCCACTTGTTAATGCAAATGGAACTTCTGATTTTCTAACGGGAACAGCACATTTAGCTCAGTTAACATGGAATTTTGCATTTACAGTTTCTGAAACTGATGAAAATTTCTTGGCTTGTGCTGCAAATAAATTGAAAGTGAGTACTGATGGAGGTGTAACCTGGAGTTATGATAGATCAGGAATTATTGTAACTGGTAAACAGTATGATAATTATAAATCTAATAGCGCTCATACAGGAGTTCATGGGGATCATCATGGTCTTTCAGTAATTGGTGATAAAATTTGGAATAGTAATGATGGTGGGGTTTATCACTCTTCTGATGGAGGATGGACTGTGGTAAAAGATAAAAGTAACGGATTGGGGATACAAGAACTTTGGGGATTCAGTCAGTCATTTAAAAATGATATTATGGCTGTTGGTTTAAACCATAACCAGATATGTTATAGAGATGATAGGATTTATGGAGGCTGGATGGGTGTTAATGGTGCTGACGCAATGGCAGCAAATGTGAATCCAATTGATGATCAATTTATGTACAACCATCCCTGGGGTCATGAAAGAGTTAAAAGATCACTAACAGGGAAGAAAGGACATAAAATGCAAAAATTGGGAATTGAACTAGGTTATATTACATTAGATAACCTTGAATTTCATCCTCATCAATACTACACAATTTATGGTAGTGATTATGGAGATAGAAATAAAACGTATAGATTAACTAAGTCTACAGATAATGCTTTGACTTGGAACGTTATCAAAAGCTTTGAGACCGAAAAAAGTAATGCTGTTGCTGTAAAAACTAGTTTTGCCAACGCTAATTATGTATATGCAGTAGTAGAACCAAATAGAGTGATTAAATCTATTAATGAAGGAGTTACTTGGGCAGAAGTGGGACCTCCTGCATCTTTGCTTGGAGATCTTCGCCTTTGGAGACTTGCAGTAAGTGATAAAAATCCAGAGCACTTATGGGTAACAGTTAAAGGTAACCAAACAACTCGTAAAGTTTTACATTCTAAAGATGGAGGGAAATCTTGGAGTGATTTTTCAGAGGGATTACCTGTATACAGTATTTTTTCAATGATTTATCAAAGAGGAAGTGATGACATACTATATGTTGGAACTGGTTTTGGAGTGTATTATAGAAAGAATGGAATGAAAAGTTGGAAACTCTATGGGGAAGGAATGCCAGCATGTAAAACTGCTTTTATGTTTATTAACTATGCCAAAGGTAAATTGAGAGTTGGAACTTCAAGAGGGATTTGGGAGACTAATTTAGTGGAATTAACACCTCCAAAAGCAAATATTACTGCAAATCGTTCTGTTTTTAATGAAGAGAATCCAGTTGTTAAGTTTGCAGATTATTCAGTAGTAGACAAAGAAGCGAAATATTATTGGAGTTTCCCAGGTGGAACACCTTCAACTTCTATAAAGGAAAGACCTGTTGTGACATATAGTAGCGAAAATGGAAAAAGTTTTGATGTAAAGCTAACGGTTACGGATTCTAGAGGAACGGATACTCAAGTATTAAAAGATTTTATTAAATATATTAAACAACCTAAAAATTATTAATTAGATATGAAAAGAATAATCTTATTTTTTCTAATATTTAGCGTCATTTCTTGTGGCTCAAATTCAATAAAGAAAACAGAAGCACAATTGGGGTTGATTCCTAAACCTGTAAAAACCATAGTGAATGATGGTGAATTTACTATTAATAAAAAAACAGTTGTTGTTGCAACAGGAAAGGCAAAAGAAGAAGCTGAAAAATTTGTGACACTTGTTAGTCAAGCAATGGGCTTCAAACTTCAATTAACAGATAAAGAAGTTTCAAAAAATAGGATTTTATTTGAAATTTCTGACACGTTGAATTCGGTAGGAAAAGAAGGCTATAAACTAGATGTTACTAAGAAAGGGATAACAGTGAAGGCTCTTAAACCTACAGGACTTTTTTATGGAGTTCAAACAATTAGACAGTTATTGCCTAAAGAGATTTATTCTAATCAGTTGCAAAATGGTATATCATGGTCTTTACCCTGTGTTTCAATTATGGATACCCCAAGATTTGGATGGAGAGGTTTTATGCTGGACGTATCGCGCAATTTTTTTGATACAGATCATATAAAAAGACTTTTAGATAGAATGGCAATTCATAAATTAAATAGGTTTCATTGGCATTTAACAGATGATGAAGGTTGGAGAATAGAAATTAAAAGCTATCCAAAATTAACAGAAATTGGAGCTTGGAGAGGAAAAAATGAGGCATTAAAACCTTCACGTGGTTCTGGAGATGAACGTTATGGTGGTTTTTATACTCAAGAAGAAATTAAAGATATTGTAAAATATGCCGCAGAACGCCATATTCAAATAATGCCAGAAATTGATGTTCCTGGTCATGCAAAAGCAATTCTTGTTGCATATCCAGAATTAAAGCCAGATGTTTCCGTTTCAACTAAAAGTGTACAAGGTATTTCAAACAACGTATTATCACCAGTAAAAGAAGAAACCTATAAAATGTTGGATGGAGTAATAGGCGAAATTGCTACCCTTTTTCCTTTTGAATATATCCATATTGGTGGTGATGAAGTAAATACAACAGTTTGGACAAATAGTGATGCTTGTAATAAATTTATGAAGCAAAATAATTTTAAAACTGGTTATGAACTTCAAAATTTCTTTATCAAAAAAATGGAGACTTTAATAAAAAGTCATGGGAAAAAAATGATAGGATGGAATGAGATACTTCATGGAGGTCTACTCGAAAAAGAAACAGCAGTAATGTCATGGACAGGAACAGGTCCTGGATATGAATCTGCCAAAAAAGGACATAAAGTTGTTCTTACACCTGGTCAGTATACGTATTTTGATATGAAATCTACTAAAGATGATGAATTTGGACATTGGTGGGCAGGATTGGTGCCAATAGAAAAAGTATATTCCTTTAATCCATTAGATAAAGAAGGATTATCTAAAAAACAACTAGATAATATTTTAGGAGTACAAGCATGTTTATGGTCGGAATATTTATTTAAAGAAGGAAGAGCACAATATCAAACTTGGCCTAGGTTATGTGCGCTGGCAGAAGTAGGATGGACACCACAAGAAGAAAGAGATTTCACAAACTTTTATGACAGACTTGGATCCGTACATTTTGATAGATTAGACCAATTAAATGTTGGTTATAGAGTGCCACAACCAAAAGCATTTTTTAAAAATGATTCTATTTCTATAATTTCACCGTACAAAGGCGCTCAGGTTAGATATACTACAAATGCATCTGAGCCAACAATAGATTCAAAATTATATAATGGAGAACCTTTTTATATTGAGGATTATTTAAATTTAAGGATGAAACTTTATTCTAATGGAGGTAAGGCAAGTAGAACGGTAAGTGATGTGGAAATACATAAAGAAGTAGCTGCAAATTGGACTCCAAAAAATTGTTCAACTAAATTTCAGAAAGTAAACTTTGATATAAAAGGAATTGATGCTTCTTCTTTTTGGAATTTAGATTTTGTTTACAAAAAAGGAGCAAATAGAATTGATATTCGATCAGTAAAACTTTTAGAAAACGGTAAGGTAATATCTTCAGATATTCATAATGGTTTTGCAGGTGGAGCGCTTGTTAATAACAGATATAGACTTTATGTGAAATCATTCAACGAAAAAGCTACATATTCAATTGAAGTAGATATGAAGTCTGATGGAGGCACAGATTCATACGGTATTATTGCTATTGCAAAAAGTGAATTTAAAGAGCCAACAGTTAAAGTTGAAACAACAGTTTCTAATCATAAAGATTTTGGAGTAAAGAATTTAACAGACTGGAATAGAAAAACATATTTTAAATCATTAGAAAAAGGAAAAAAAGGAGATACGTTTATTTTTCAACTATCAGAAAGTATAACTACTCAAAATCTTGAAGTATTAAGTGGTCATCCAAATAAAAATGAAAATATCCTTACCGATGCTAGTGTTTTTATTTCTGAAAATGGAAAAGATTATAGTAAAGTTAACGACTTTAAATACGGAGCTTCAAAAAATAAGTTTGAAAATTTAAGAATAATTAAATCGGTGAAAGTAGTTTTAAATACCAATCACGAATCACAAATTATTATTCAAGATTTAAAAATTAAATAAAGGAACTCAAAAAATAGTTTAAAAAAGAGAGTTAAATAAAATAAGTAACCAATAGTACAAAAATAAGAAAAATGAAAAAATTTATTTGCCAAAGTGTTGTTGTTCTAATATTTGCAATAACAAGTGTTAGTTGCAGCGTACAAAAAGAAATAAAACAAAAAAATGCATTAATTGGTACCTGGCAGTTTTGCACTCCAAATGGTGAAGTAATTTCAAATCGATATGGAAAAGATAACCATGTCACTTATAAAATGATTTCTGATAAAAAATTCACAGTGATTGATTTACAAACTGAACAAAGAAAAGTGTTAAATAGTTTTGTGGGATCTTATACAGTTGAGAAGGATATGTTTACAGAATTTGTGCAATTTGCAAGTATTGGATATAAGCGACATATAGCTAAAAAACATTCTTACAATTTTAGTATAAAAGGTGATTTATTAACTATTGAAGGAATAGATAATA
>JAESUW010000005.1 GCA_016760525.1 Labilibaculum sp. | reverse complement strand
GAAGGAGGAATAACGCCCGAAAAAGCGGAGGAATATCTAAAGAATCTGAAGAGAGAAAAGCGATTTCTACTCGATGTTTACTAAACGAAGACCTGACAGAGTTTGAAAAACCTGTCTGAGTCTAAGCCAACCAACGCTGACAGGTCTAACGACTCTGTCAGGTTTAAATTAAAAAACCTATGTCAGATAATATTAACTGGGCAGAATTGTCCGAAGTCGAAAAAATAAAATCCAACAGCAACTATTTACGCGGAACACTTGAGGCCAGTCTTGCTGACCCAATTACAGGAGCCATTGCTCCTAACGACAGGCACATCTCTAAATTTCATGGCATTTACCAACAATTGGATCGGGATAATGAACGGGAGAGAAAAAAAGCCAAACTGGAACCCGATTACTCCTTTTTAATTCGGGTGAGAGTACCAGGTGGAGTTGTGAATGCACAGCAATGGTTGCAAATGGATCAAATATCAGATGAATATGCCAACGGCACTATCAAATTAACTACAAGGCAGGCATTTCAGTTTCATGGCGTATTGAAAGGAAACTTAAAGCCAAGTATTCAAGCCATAAACAAGGCATTGCTCGATACCATTGCGGCTTGTGGTGATGTAAACAGAAATGTAATGGCCAGCCCTCATCCATATGCATCGGAAGTTTTCGATCAGATTCAGGAATTAGCGGGTAAAGTGAGCGATCATTTAACACCAAGAACTCCTGCTTACTACGAAATCTGGCTCGACCAAAAGAAGGTGGCTGAAGGTAGTGCCGGCGAAGTAGAACCTTTGTACGGACCCGTTTATCTGCCTCGAAAGTTTAAAATTGGTTTTACCACTCCTCCTTTTAACGATACTGATATTTTCACTCAGGATTTGGGCTTTATTGCCATTGAGAATAATGGTATACTGGAAGGATTCAACATTGCTGTTGGTGGCGGAATGGGAACAACTTTTGGCGATGCTGAAACTTATCCCCGCCTGGGTAACGTTTTGGGTTTTGCATCAGTAGAAAATACGGTTGATATTGCTGAAAAAGTGGTGCTTTTGCAAAAGGATCTGGGGAATCGAAAAGTTAGAAAGAATGCCCGTTTAAAATACACCATCGACAGAATTGGAGTCGATAAATTTAAAGAATTGCTAAATGAGAAACTAGGCTATTCCTTAGAAAAAGAAAGAGACTATGCCTTGGTTCGTAACGGTGATAAATTCGGCTGGCAAAAAGCCAAAGACGGCCTGTGGTATTTGGGTCTTTTTATTGAAGGTGGCAGAGTAAAAGATGTTGATCAGATTAAAATGAAATTGGCCTTGCAGGAAGTTGCCAGGCTGAACATTTCTGATTTTCGATTAACAGGAAATCAAAACCTGATTCTTGGTAAGATTAAAGAAGAGAATAAGGCTAAAATCAACCAAATTCTAATAAAACACCAACTTTTACCTCAGGCAATTTCAGGAACGAGAGCCAACTCTATTGCCTGTGTAGCACTAAACACTTGTGGTTTGGCCTTTGCCGAGGCTGAAAGATATCTTCCATCATTAATCGATAAAATTGAAGAAGGCTTGCAAGAGTTCGGTTTGTTTAAAGATGAAATTGTAATTCGAATGACTGGTTGTGCCAATGGTTGTGGAAGACCTTACGTAGCGGAAATCGCATTCATCGGAAAAGCTCCGGGAAGATATAATTTTTATTTGGGTGGTAATTTTAAGGGAACACGCTTAAATAACCTGTATCGCGAAAATGTAAACGAGGAAGAAATACTGAAAGAACTTCGACCTATTCTTAAAGATTATTCAGAAAACAGAACAAAAGGAGAAGAATTTGGCAATTTCGTGATCAGGAAAAATTACGTTACTGAGATTGTGAATCCGAAGGATTTTAAGCATTAAATATAGGCCGGTCGAAAAGTCAAAAGTCCGAAAATTTACAAACACCCCTATCCCGAAAGCTTTCGGAATAGGGGTTAAAAAAATTAATCTTTACAATTTAATTCCCCTCTTGAGAGGGGATAAAGGGGAGTGTTTAGAAGTTCCAAAAACGATGCGAAATAAATCAATAGAATGAAAAACGGGAAAATATGGATTGTAGGTGCCGGACCTGGTGCTGCCGACCTGCTCACAATAAAAGCTTTACGAAGCATTCATAATGCCGATGTAATTTTATACGATGCCTTAATTACTGATGAAGTTCGTGCTCTGTTTCCCAATAAAGCAATTCTTATTGATGTAGGTAAACGCTCGGGCGATGGTAAAAATCCGGTAAGCAGGCAAGAAAACATTCACGATCAGATGTTGATGTATTACTTGCTGGGCAGTCAGGTAGTGAGATTGAAATCGGGCGATCCTATGGTTTATGGCAGAGGTGTTGAGGAGATTCGTTTCTTATTGGAAACTGGTTTGGAGTTTGAACTGATTCCTGGAATTAGTGCCGGAATAGCGGCCTCAAATGAGTTTTGGATTCCGCTTACAGAACGAGGTAAATCTTCGGGCATTCATTTTCATTCTGCCGTAAAAGTTGGCGGTAAAAAAAGTGCTCTGAATGAAATTATCCGCGAAATTGAAAATGACGATACCGTTGTGATCTATATGGGACTGGAACATTTAAAAGATATGGCTGATGAGCTTCACCGAAGATTGTCTAAAGAAACCAACATCAATGTAATCTCGAAAGTTAGCTATAAAGACAGCGATGTGATAAGCGGGAACACAAAGTTTTTCAGTAAGATAAAAAACAGCGAACTACCGGCTTCACCAGCGGTAATTGTATTGGGAAATCACACTCAAATTCCAGGGAAATCAGAACGAAGTGAAAAAGGGAAAATTGCCATTTCAACAAGAATTAAAAGCTTTATTAAACAACCATTTTTAAATCTGTTTTAATGATTAAGTGAAAATACAAAAGCCGAACAAACCGATTTTGTGCAACATTCGAATCAAATTAATCGTCCTTATTCCAAAATATCAAAAGCAAAAAACCTTACGGATTTTTGCTTTTTTTAATTAAGCTGTAACTTAAATCCTATTCACAGCGTCATATATAGCGATTAACATTTTCACTTAAATACAAATACATATGAAGAAATTTATTCAAAAAGCCTCCCTTCTGATTGTAGGTCTTACTTTCCTTTTTACAGGAAATACAAATGCTCAATTTTGGGGCGAAAAAGGGAATGGTAATATTCAAACACAAGATCGTGAAATTGGATCATTCACTGCCATTTCTGCAAGTAGTGGTCTTAACGTTTATGTGCTTCAAGGTGACAAAGAATCCTTACGTGTTGAAGCCGACGAAAACTTAATGGAATACATTATTACCCGTGTAAAAGGCAATGAACTTATACTTAAAATTGATGGAAATATTCGCCGAGCCAGTAAAATGGATATTTATTTAACTCTGGTAAATGTAAACGAAATAAATGTTTCAAGTGGTGCCGATTTCGAAACCAGAAACGTGATAAACGCAGAAAATTTAGATATTTCGGTAAGCAGTGGTGCCGATGCCAAAATGGAATTAAATGTGAAAGAATTAAGTTGTTCGGTTAGCTCTGGTGCCGATGCTACACTTAGAGGGAAATCAGTTTTCTTCTATGCTAAAGCAAGCAGTGGCAGTGATTTAAAAGCAAAACAATTAATCGCCAAAAGCTGCAAAGCAAAAGCTTCCAGTGGCGGTGATGTTACTGTTTATGCAGAAGAAGAAATTGAAGCTCACGCCAGTTCTGGTGGCGACGTTAGCTACTATGGCAATCCTGCAAAAGTAAACGTAAGTGACTCAAGCGGTGGAGATGTTAATCGTCGTTAGAGCAACAAAGAGGCATTTCTTTTCGGAAATGCCTCTTTTCAATTCTTACAATTATTTTTTCTTTGTGATACTCGATGTACTCAGTGGTTAAAATTTCCTTTTATACTATTTCTTTTTTCTTTTCTCCTCAACCTGCTGAATGTAGTCACCCAATCCCTCGAACGGCTTGTAGTTTTTAGAAACTCCCAATTTTGCAGAAGGATCGTTCGCTGCTAAATCAACTTTACCCAAACACTTTGGACAGCTTACTGTCTTGTGATTGGTAATCTCCAATATATTTACAATGATTTCACTCTTGCAATGCGGACATTCTATTATTACTTCCTGATCGTTAAATTCCATTGTTCTATCGTTTTATATCTTGCTTCACAAAAGTATTCGAAAAATTTTAATTTCTTCCTCTGTACCTCTGGCGAAAAAAAAAAATTCATTGAATAGATAATTAATACTAAGTTTAGGTTCTAAAAAAAGCCACACTAGTCAGTGGGCTTTAAATTCTTTCCAATTACATTATTTTTTTATCAGCAACAACATTTATCTGATGATGAATTTACTTCATGATCAATTGCTCTCTGAACTAGTTGATTTAATGACATTCCGTTTTTCAAAGCTGTTCTAAATGCTTTTTTGTGTAATTCAGGATTTAAACGAATATTAAAAGATCCTTTAAAAGATTTCTCTACAGGTATACCTGCAACTTCACAGTCTGCGATATGCAAATCTACCACTTCAATAAACGATTCCCGTAATTCATCTACACTTCGACCTTCGAAAGTCACTAAATCATCAATACCTTCGATTTTTCCAAAAAGAACATTGTCTTCGTCGGAAAAATTAATAGTTCCAATAAATCCTTTGTGCTCAATAATATTTTTCATTTCTTTTAGTTTAAGAAAACAAGGTTTTAAGCTCTTTTGAAACATAGGACATGATATAACCTTTAATAATTTTACCAGGATGTGGTTTGTGTAACTTTATAGAATGCTCAAGAGCTTCATTCTTAAATAGTACACGAGAACCTTTCCCCTCAATCTGATTGTAACCATACCCATCTAATAGTGTTCTCATTTCATCCCAAGTGAAGTCTTTTGGTTTTTGGTAAAAACGACTTCTTAATTTTTCTATTTTACTCATTTAATGAAAAATAATAATGGGGTTATTTAATAAGTTCTCAATCCTTTCAAATCAACTTACAACTTTATTTACGTTGCAACTACAAATTAGTTGCAATTATTTGAGATAAAAAACATTTTCGTTAAAAAATATTTCTTATTCCTTATTATTTAGATAAAATCTATTCGCCAAATATTATATCATAACAATTTGATCATTGATTATACCAACTTAAAAAAACACAAGCCAGAAGTATACATAAACACCAGTCACATTCAAAACACCACTTACTGCTCACATTCTTTCATGGATAGCTGAATGCGTTTTCGGGCAACATCAACCTCAGTAACTTTCACATTAACATGTTGGTGCAATTGAACCACATCGGCAGGATTGGACACGAACCGATTTGCCAGTTGTGAAATATGAACCAAACCATCCTGTTTCACGCCAACATCAACAAAAGCGCCAAAATTAGTGATATTGGTTACAATACCCGGTAACTCCATGCCCACTTCCAATTGCTCTACCTTATAAATTCCTTCTTTAAACTGGAACACCTTTATGATGGTTCTCGGATCGCGGCCTGGTTTTTCCAACTCATCCATAATATCTTTCAAAGTAGGTAATCCTACTTCTGCCGTTACATATTGATTCAGATCAATCTTCTTTCTCAATTCCTGATCGGCAATTAAATCGGCAACAGAACAGCCGGCATCTTTTGCCATTTTCTTAACAATACCATACGATTCAGGATGAACTGCAGAATTATCCAAAGGATTCTCAGAATTTGGAATTCGAAGGAAACCTGCGCATTGCTCGAATGCCTTCGCTCCCATTCGTTTCACTTTGGATATCTCTTTACGGGTATTGAATGCGCCATTCTCAGCACGATAATCAACAATATTCTGAGCCAACTGCGGGCCCAATCCCGAAACATAGTTCAGTAAGTGCTTACTTGCTGTATTCAAATTTACGCCCACCTTGTTTACACAAGATTCAACCACCTGATCTAAACTTTGCTGCAGTAAATTCTGATCTACATCGTGCTGATATTGTCCAACACCTATAGATTTAGCTTCAATTTTCACCAACTCGGCCAAGGGATCCATCAGTCGACGACCAATGGAAACCGAACCACGCACGGTTACATCGTATTCCGGAAACTCTTCACGAGCAACTTTCGATGCTGAATAAATGGAAGCTCCTGCTTCGCTAACCACAAAAACCTGAACTTTGCGATCGTAATGAAGATTAGTTACAAAACGTTCTGTTTCGCGACTCGCTGTTCCGTTTCCAATTGCAATGGCTTGAATATTATAAGTCTCAACCATATTGGTCAGCTTTTTGGCCGCCATTTTTCCCTGATTTTGCGGAGGATGTGGATAAATGGTTTCATTGTGTAATAAGTTTCCTTGCCCATCTAAACAAACCACTTTACAACCACTTCTGTAACCAGGATCTAAAGCCAAAACACGTTTTTGGCCTAGAGGAGATGAAAGAAGCAACTGTCTTAAATTTTCAGAAAACACACGAATCGCCTCTTTATCGGCAACTTCTTTCGATGTATTTGCAAATTCTGTTTCCAATGATGATCCCAATAATCTTTTGTAAGCATCTTTTACAGCAAGCTCAACCTGCTGGGAAGCGGAAGTATTTCCTTTCACAAAAATTCGATCCAGCCGATCCAATACTTCTTCCTCATCGGGCGAAATGCTAACTCTCAAAATACCTTCGGCCTCGCCTCTTCGCAATGCCAATATTCTATGAGACGCAACTCGTTTTAAAGGCTCTTCCGATTCAAAATAATCTTTGAATTTCTCACCTTCTTCTTCTTTTCCCTTTACAACTTTGGAACGGATTACCGCCTGACGTTGAAATATACTTCGCACCGAATTTCTGGCCACCTCATTTTCGTTCACCCATTCTGCGATAATATCCCGTGCCCCTTGCAAAGCATCATCGGTGTTTGGTACTTCATCCGTCAAAAACTGAGTTGCTCTGTTTTCCACATCGCGTTCTTCCTGTTTCATTAAGATTTTTGCCAATGGTTCCAGATCTTTTTCCCTAGCCTTTACCGCTTTGGTTTTTCTCTTTTGCTTGTAGGGCAAATATAAATCTTCCAACTTATTTAGCTCACCACAAGCCAGTATTCGTTGTTTCAACTCATCAGTTAATTTATCCTGCTTCTCAATAGAATCAATAATGCTATCTCGTCGCTTGTCCAGTTCAGTTAAACGGGCAATTTCATCTTTAATATTGCCGATTTGAACCTCATCCAAACTACCAGTCATCTCTTTTCTGTATCGGGAAATAAATGGCAACGTAGCCCCTTCGCTAAAAAGTTGTAAGGTATTTTCAACCTGAAAAGCCTGCAACTGCAAGCTTTTCGTTATGTGATCTATGTATTTTTTCATTATTTAAATATGAGATATTAGACATGAGATGTGAGATAATTCTTACTCATTAACTATTATTCCTTAGGTATCTTAGGTGCTCGTTCACTGAACGCTCAACACAATCTTCTAACGAAAGTCCGTTAAAATAATTGCCAGTCAAATAAATTCCTGTTTCTTCAATCAGCTTTTGGATGTCCTTAATTCTTTTTCCATGTTCCAAATCCAGCACAGGTAAACGGTGATTGGCGACAATTGTTTCGCCCAAATCAGATTCATCAACACCCAGCATTTTAGCCATTAAAGCTTCTTGTTCTTCTTTCGGGATATTGTTTTCTTCAAAATGGAATGCAAATCCTCTCGATTCATCATGCTCCATCACATCCCTTGTTACCATCGAAAGGCATGCACCTTGCAAGGGAATAATAAAGGAAACCGGATCGAATGCCAATTTTTCCTTTGGCAAAACAACAGTTCTTGATAAAATGTTTTTGGTAGCATATTCTTTCAGCTTCGAAGACAATTCAGAGTTGATACCGGCAAGTAAATTTCCGGCAACCGATGGAGTTACTGCAAAAGCAATATCTTTAGCCTTGAATTCTGCTCCTGATTCTGTTGTAACGCTCACTTCATTCTCTTTTCGAACGGTAACAACTTCCTGTCCAGTAAGAACAGTAATATTCTCATTTTCGGCCAATGCATTCATAAAACTTTGCATTCCCTTTTTCAGGATAAAGCTTTTAGGATGCTCCTTACTTTTTGTTTTTCTTCGTTTCAGGAAAAATTCTGCAGAAAAGTCATCTGCATTCTGAACTATTACGGCACTAAACATGCGATTAAAAACCTTGTCGTAGTTCTTTTTGCCAACAATCTTACCAAAGTATTCTTTTACCGTTTTTCCATCGCGCTTCGATAAAAATAGATTTGGCACTGATGTAAACAATTCCCATTTACTAACCTGCGACATGATTTTCTCATGCTGACCGGTGAAAACTTTCATTCCCACCTTGGCTCTTGGCTCAATGCTTGTCTCCAAACCTGAAGCCTGAATCAAACCAATTAGGTTCGTATAAGAAGCGTAAAATGTATGCGCTCCCATTTCTACCCAAAAATCATTTTCACCCTGATAATGGGTATTTAAACAACCGCCAATTCGATTGTCACCTTCCAATACCAGTACTTGCTTCCCTTTTTGGGCAACTTGATAGGCAAGGCTTAATCCACTAATACCGGCGCCTACCACAATCATGTCGTATGTTTTCGATTGGGTCATGATTTGGATTTGTTTGGGTTCTATTTCTTTTTGAAATTCTTTTTCTTAAAAAATTTCTTCTTTCCACCTCCACTGTAAGACTTTGGATTATACTCTGGAGCTTCTCCCAATTCTTCGGGTACAGGAATTTTATAAATTGAAGATTCAATCAGGTCTTCAATTTTCTTAAAATCGTTTTGGTCTTTTGGTGTAATGAAAGTTAATGCAACACCTTCCGTTTCAGCTCTTGCTGTTCGTCCTACTCTATGCACATAATCTTCAGCATCGTGTGGCACATCAAAATTAATCACCAGGTCGATTGAATCGATATCGATTCCCCGGGCAATAATATCCGTAGCCACCAAAATCTGATATTTTCTGTTTTTGAAATCACGAAGAACATCTTCACGCTCTTTTTGCTCCAAATCGGATTGAATACCCGCTGCTTTAAACTTATGCCTTTTTAGATCTTTGGCAATCGCTTTCACATTCAGTTTGGTAGCAGAGAAAATAATAATGCTCTTAATGTCTTTGTCTGCTAACAAATGATTTATTAAAGGGATTTTTTGCTCTGGATAAAGCATATATGCAGCTTGTAAAACACCTGCCGCCGGTTTCGACATTGCAATGTTGATACTTTCAGGCTCATTCATCATCGTATTTGCAAGTTCACGAATCTTAGATGGCATTGTAGCCGAAAACATTAGATTCTGACGTTCTTTTGGCAAATGATTTATGATTTGCATTAAATCTTCATAGAATCCCATGTCAAGCATTCTGTCTGCCTCATCTAAAATCAAATGCTTTAATTTTGATGTATTTACATAGCCCAAATTCAGATGAGAAATCATTCGTCCGGGTGTGGCAATTACGATATCTGCGCCATCCATTAAACCCTTTTTTTGCTGATCCCAAACTGATGAATCACCACCACCATAAACTGATAGAGAAGTGATGGATACAAAATAACCAAAACCTTCCATTTGCTGATCAATTTGCATCGCCAGTTCACGTGTTGGCACCAGGATTAATGTACTAAAACCATCAATTTTATTTTTTTGTATTTTATCCATTATTGGCAACAAATAGGCTGCGGTTTTCCCGGTACCAGTTTGCGCACAACAAATTAAGTCCTTATTGTCGATGATTTGCGGTATAGCAAGTTCCTGAACAGGAGAAGGAGTTTCAAACCCCATGGAATCAAGTCCATCCATTAATTCAGGTGTAAAGTTAAATTCAGAAAATTTCAATTTTTTTCGATTTACTTATTCATGACTGGGTTCTCAACACTGAAAACCAACTAAATATCAAGCGACAGGGAAGATACAAAAAAGTAAGATTTCTTTACCAATTCCTGCGTAAAAATGTGTTTTCTATTCTACATATAAGACCAATCCTTTCAGATATTCTCCTTCAGGATGGTAAATATTAACAGGATGATCGGCTGGCTGTGTTAACTGGTGAAGAATGCGTACGGTTCTTCCTGCTCTGGCAGCCGCCTCAAAAATTGCCTTTCTAAAATCTTCTTTACTAACTGCCTGCGAACAAGAAAAAGTAAACAGGATTCCGCCACTTTTAATCTTCTCGAATCCTATCGTATTTAATCGCCTGTATCCTTTCAATGCATTTGTTAACACCTTTTTGTGTTTTGCAAAAGCTGGTGGATCCAATACAATCAAATCATATTTCCCTCCTGATTTATCAAGATATTTAAATGCATCCTCCGAAAAAGCTTCGTGTCGGGTATCTCCCGGAAAATTTAATTCAACATTTTCTTTTGTGATCTCGATGGCTCTTGCCGAACTATCTACCGAATGCACTAAATCTGCACCTCCACGCATGGCATAAAATGAAAATCCGCCCGTATAGCAAAACATATTTAGTACCGAACGTCCCTTCGAATATTGCTCAAAAAGATTTCTGTTCTCGCGTTGATCGATAAAAAAGCCTGTTTTTTGTCCTTTTAACCAATCAACATTAAATTTTAATCCATTTTCTAAAGCAACAAATGAATCTGCCGATCCATACAAATATTCATTTTTAGGCTCGATTCCTGATTTAAATGGAATTGTGCTTTCCGACTTATCGTAAACAGCTTTTAAATCATCACCTAAAACTGCCAATAATGCTTCAGTTATTTCTTCCCTGTGCAAATACATCCCTACAGAATGACATTGAATTACGGCAGTTCCAGCATAAAAATCAATAATTAATCCGGATAATCCGTCTCCTTCACCATGCACTAATCGAAAAACATTATTATCGGCAGTTCCATACAAACCAATTGTTTTTCTCATTTTACTGGCCGATTCGAATTTGCTCACCCAAAAATCATGATTGATTTCTATCTCTTCGAAAGTGATAATTCTCACAACAATCGATCCGATGGCAATGTGCCCGATTCCTAAAAACTCATCTTTTGCCGAATAAACAGCAACCAAATCTCCTTCTTCCAGCCCTTCGTCCACTCTACTAACAGCTCCTGAAAAAATCCAGGGGTGAAATCGCTTAATAGAATGTTCTTTCCCTTGCTTAAGGATAACTTTTGGATATTTTATCATTTTGGAAATTTCTATTTCTAATTGAATGAAAAAAAACCGATTCGAAAAAATGATTTATTTCGCCGATTTACTCCATCAAATTTATAATTCAAACTCAACTATTCAGTAAGGTTCCTAAATAAAGAATCACTTCAGTAAATCACAAATTACTACACCAATGAAGCTTTTAGTTTTTCAAATATCTTAAGGGATACCCATGCATCGGTAGCCGCATATTTCAATTGCCCGGAACTCAGTTCTTCCGCTTCCCAATTGGAAACTTGCTGGCGTTTTGAAATCCTGAAATTAAGAACAATCGCAGATAGTTTTTTCAAGGAAAAACTTTCGATCCCAAACTTTGAGACATATTCTTGTAACTCAAGAAATCCATTGGCATCAAAGTCATTTAATTTTTGTAATCCTCGAATGTCATCTTTTATAGCTGCACCCACCTTCATTATCTGCGGATCAGCAAGGAGATCAAGTAATTGCTCAGGCAATCCAATTTTATTTATCCTAAAAAGAAAAGTCTTAGAATTAGCTGCCAATTGTAATAAGGCAACATCATTAACTCTGCCCTTTTTAAAGGATGGCCGAGTTTCTGTATCGAATCCTAAGATTGAAAAATTTTTCAAATAATGAACAGCCTCATCCAGTTCCTCGTCTTGATCAACCAAAACAATTTCCCCTTCAAACCCTTCTAATGGCAATTCGTTTACTTCTTCCTTTGTAATTGATTTTTGAAATGGTAACATTTAATACTCTTTTTCTGAGGAAAACATGAATTTATTTTCCCAGTCTATTGATCGTCTTCTCCCCATTCTTTTTTCCTCTGCGAAAAAATAGAATCGCTTAAGTCGATATTATCTAATTTAGTGTCAGCAGAATCGTCAATTTCTTCATCAAGATTTTCGTTTTTGGCCACCAATTGATGAATTGATCGCAACGAATTTACTAAATTTTGTCCCCAATGTTGATAGAAACTATTGTTTAGATCCCACAATGCTTCGTTCATTACATCCATTGTACCGATTCTGTACGAGGTAAGGAAATCCTTTAAATCCTGATAAATATCGGCAAAATTTTCAGAAACAGAAGCAATAACAGGTGTTTCACTATACTCCATATCTTCTTCAAAAACTTCAAGATACTGATCGTGAGCTCCCATTTTAGCTTGAACAGAAGAATGAATAAATTCCCAGTCCGATTCAGAAACAAATTTCTCAATCACTTCCTCCAACTCAGTTTCATTTTTGGGTAGCAAACAGGCCTTTAAGTAAAGCAAAGGCATTAATTTCTGAGCTTTTTCTATAAATTCAAGCTTTGGTATCTTAGCACTCGTTTCCAACAGCAAACAAAATTCATTTGCTATTGTTACGAACTCAATAACATTTTTTGAATAAACAACATGATCAAATTTATCTTCCATCTTCTATTTAAATACTATAAGCGTGCAAAAATAGTAAGATTTTACGAATATTTGGCAGAATAATAAGATACTACTGCTTACAGCAGAAGAAAAACAAATCTCATAAAGAAATCCATCGAACCCGGTTACCGTCTAAAGACTCAACTTCTTCATTATCTTTTAAAAACCGAATCACCTCCATTACATTATCTTCTGAATGTTTCGATTCCTTAATAATCTCATCAACACTTAAACTTTCTTTGCCTAAAATATCGCCTATCTCGGTATAAATCTCTTTAAATTCGGCTTTGCTTAAGCCCTCACTCTCTGCCTCTTTACAAATATCACATTGCCCGCATTCAGGAGCATATCCCTGACCGAAATACTCTAATAAAAATTTAGACCGGCATATTGAAGTTGATTCCGCATAATTAATAACAGAATTAATTTTTTGAGATAAATTTTCTTTTCGATCCTGATAAACTTCTTTACTAAATTTTATAAAATTAAGTGGCAATCGTTCCTGAGTATAAATAATGAACGGCGTCTTTTTCCTGGGAATATATTGAATCACTTTATATTTAGATAATTCTTTTAAGTACCGAATGATTAATTCCTTGGAAGTTTTTGTCCGTATTGCTAATAAATCAATATTTACAGGCACAAAATCGGTAAATAAACCGGTAAAAGATCGAAGAAGAATTTTAATAAATGAATCAAAATCCTTATTGGCAATCTGGAATTTATACAAATCATCTCTTTCGATTCGAAAATAGATTCTTGATTCGTGTTCCAAATCATCAGTAAGCTCCAAGTATCCCGCTCTCTGCAAAACCTTCAGACTATTAAAAGCTTGAAGAACATTATATTTAAAATTCTGGCAAAACAGGCCTAAATCAAAATCAAAAACGGCATCTTTCCCTGCTCCTTCTGCAACTTGTAAAAAATTCCCCAGCGATTGATACACTCTCGTAATTAATTCCTTTTCAGGGAAGGATGTAGAGATACGTTTCAACAATTGTACTCTGTCAGGCTTTGAATAAAGCAGTACTGCAAAAGCTTTTTTCCCATCTCTTCCTGCACGACCTGCTTCTTGAAAATAGGCTTCCAAAGAATCTGGTAAATCCATATGAACTACGGTTCGCACATCAGCTTTATCAATTCCCATACCGAAAGCATTGGTTGCTACCATTACCTGCACAACACCACGTTTCCATCTGTCCTGACGAAAATCCTTCACCTCATTTTTTAGACCGGCATGATAATATTCAGCTCTAATATTATTTGTCTTTAGAAACTCGGCTAATTCCTTACATTTCTTCCTACTTCGAACATATACAACAGAACTTCCTCTTTGCTTGCTAAATATTTTTAATAGATATCTCTTTTTATCTTCGATTTCACGAACCAAATAAATTAAATTCTTGCGCTCGAAACTTTTTCGGAAAACATTCTTCTCTTTAAATTCTAATTTCTCCTGAATATCATTAACCACATCAGGAGTTGCTGTGGCTGTTAAGGCCAAAACCGGTACATCAGGAATTAATTCACGCAAGTGCGTAATTTTCAAATAAGCAGGTCGAAAATCATACCCCCACTGCGAAATACAATGCGATTCATCCACAGCTATCAAACAAACATTCATTTGAATCAATTTCTTTTGAAACAAATCGGATCCAATTCGCTCGGGTGAGATATACAGAAACTTAATATTAGCGAACAAGCATTTATCCAAAATAATTTCTATTTCCTTACCCGATAAACCAGAATAAAGAAGTTCTGCCTTAATGCCTTTTTCCTTTAGATTTTGCACCTGATCTTTCATCAATGCAACCAAAGGGGAAACAACAATGCATATCCCTTCCATTGCCAAAGTCGGAATCTGAAAAGTTAAAGACTTCCCTCCTCCTGTTGGCATCAATCCAAGAGTATCTTTTCCATCTGCAACAGATTTAATAATCTCATCCTGCAATGGTCGAAACCCCACATATCCCCAATATTTTTTCAGAATCTCGTTAAAACGATCCATCAAACTGAATTACAAGTTATTTGAATAAAAAAATACATTTATGAAAGACAAAAAACAAATTAAAAATAGTAACTTTTAAATTGAATCAACGAATTAACACTTTTTAGAATTTAGAACAATCCTGTTCCACTATTTTTTTTGTAATTTCGCATGCAATTAAAATTTAAAATTATTTCTGACGGTCTTGCTTTTGATGATGTATTTTTAGTTCCTACCGTACTCTTAAGTATTACCTAAAGATAAAAGAACGGTTTAATGAAGTAATCTATCAGTTAACTGAAAAGATTACTAACCGGTATGAGCTACTGCAGCTCTGCTGATATTTCATGGTAGTCTGTCTTGAACAGCTTAGTATTATTTTTGCGATTCAGTGATCACATTTAATCTGTTACATGAAGAGAGTTCTGTTTTATCTATCGATAATGTTGTATTGCCAATTGGCAAGCTTTGGACAATCAAATCCAACAGATACTCTTTTTACGATAAACAACACTCCCTACTCTTCGGCTGAGTTCAGTAAACTATACCAAGGAAACAAACTAGTACTCCAGAATCATCTTTCTGTAGAAGAAGCTTTGAATCTTTACATCCTGTTTCAACTTAAATTAAATGAAGCAATAAAAACAAGGATAGACACACTGCCCAAGGTTAAAAAAGAATTGCAAATTAACAGAGATATTGCTTTTAACAAATTCCTTTATCCAACAATAATTACAGAAGAAAAAACACAGGAAGCTTTCGAGCGAATTCAACATTTTGTTAGAGCAAGACATATTTTAGTGAAATTTAATAAACGGGCCAATCCAAAAGATACTCTAGTGGCTTATCAGGAAGCTCAGGAAATTTACCAAGATCTGTTAAAAGGAAAGGCATTCGAAAAAATTGCCCGCAAACAGTCTGATGATCAATCTGTAAAAACCAATCGTGGGGAACTAGGCTACTTCTCTGCTTTTGATATGGATTATCAATTTGAATCTGGCGTTTACAATTTGAGAATTGGCGAATTTTCGAAGCCAATCAGAACTCAATTTGGATATCATATTATTCAAATTCTTGAAAAAATTCCAAACCCCGGAAAAATAAAGATCAGACACATTTTTCTTGAATACGAATCTAAAAATAAGCAACACTCAAAACTAAAAATAGATTCTCTTTACTCAAGACTAATGGAAGGAGCTGATTTTTCAGAAATGGCAAAAAGTCATTCCTTCGATAAAAGATCAGCACCATCAGGAGGAATACTTCCTTGGTTTGGTCTTTTCGAAACCCATCCAAAAATTGAAGAAGTTGCTTTTCAACTCAAAGAAACCGGCGAAATTTCTAAACCTGTTAAAACTGATTTCGGGTATCATATTCTGCAATTAATCGACAAAAAAGAATACTCTTCATTAGATCAATGCAAAGAAGAAATACAACAACTAATAGCTCTGGATAATCGTTCAAAACGAAGTACCACGGAACTCATATCAAAAATAAAAAAAGACTATCAGTATAAAGAAAACAGGAAACTTCTTTCTAATTTTTATTCCATTTTAGATTACGCATATGCTGATTTATGGGAGCCTCTGTTTATAATAGGAAGTAAGGAGTATTCACAAGAAGATTTTGCCCGTTATCTTAGCCAGCAGGCATCGAAAGATATTTATGAAAATTTTATAGAATACATCAACCGAATCTACAATAATTTCTCAAACAATAGTATCTTAGCCTTCTACAAAAAAAAGTTACTCGAGAGCAATAATAATCTCGCAAATTTGATTACAAATTATGAAAATAGAGTGTTAGTTTACAGCATTACAAAACAAAACGTTTGGTTACCTGCAAAAAACGACAGAAAAGCGTTGTTGGAATTCTATCAAAATCAAAGAAATAAGTACAATAAGAATAGTGATTTCGAAAGTATTAAACAGCAAGTTGCTTATAACTACAAAGTATATTTAAAAGAAGCTTGGGAAAATCAATTGCGTAAAAACAATCATGTAAAAATATCGCAATCGACATTAAATAAAATTGTTCAAGAATAAAATGACTAGATATTCCATATTAATAGTACTTACTGTTATTTTTTATTCATGTAATTCGAATAAAACGAAAGACGATAAGCCTGTTGCAAAAGTGAACGACAAAACTCTTTACCTGAGTACCGTTAGTGATGTAATTCCAAGAGGCACCAATAAAGAAGATAGTCTTCTTATTGCTGAAAACTACATGCATCAGTGGATTAAAAAACAACTAATCATCTCTAAAGCAGAACTAAACTTAACTGAAGAAGACAAGGATGTTAGTAAGATGATTGAAGACTACCGATCATCACTAATAATTCATAAATACCAGCAACAATTAATTAAGCAAAAAATTGACACACTAATTAGTCAATTTGAAATTGATAACTATTACAAAGATTATTCTGCCAATTTCATCTTAAATAGAAATATTCTTAAGGCTTTGTATATTAAAGTACCTATACCAGTACCCAATCTTAAAAAATTTCAAAAGCTTTATAAATCAGAAAAAGAAG
Organism: Labilibaculum sp.; assembly: GCA_016760525.1. Taxonomy (GTDB): domain Bacteria; phylum Bacteroidota; class Bacteroidia; order Bacteroidales; family Marinifilaceae; genus Labilibaculum. Next base: position 26,479 of record JAESUW010000005.1, on the reverse strand, counting down.
ATGATTGGGATGAATTAGAGGACTACTGTTTTCAGAATGCCACAAAATTTGATAATTTTAGCGATCGTTGGATTTATGCTCAAGAACTTCTGAATAAGCTTCCCGGTAAAATTAACAACGAAGATCGGTTCCTTAGAAACACAAAATATTATGAAACAAGTGATTCCACACATCATTACTTTGTAAAGATTGAGGAATTTGAGTTAAAAAATAAACTTGCTCCCTTACCTTTTGTTAAGGAAGACATTAAAAAAATATTATTAAACAAACGTAAAATTCAGTTTATTAAAAATTTAGAAGAAAGTATTTACAGAGATGCTGAAGCTAAAAACAAATTCAAAATTTATTAATCCATAAAATATGCATAACATTTTCAAAAAATTCAATACTCTATTGGCCTTGATTTTAATTGGTGTTTTTTCTGCCAATGCTCAAGATAATATGGTTGATAAAGTAATTGCTGTTGTTGGGAATCAGGTGGTTCTTAAATCGGATGTAGAAAACAGATTTTTAAGCTTTCAAGCTCAAGGATACACTTCAGGAAGTGTTGATTTAAAGACCGAAATATTCGAAGATCTTTTAATTCAGCAACTAATGATTGCTCAAGCACAAGTTGATAGTATCGAAGTAACCGATCAGGAAGTTGAAGATCAGTTAGAACGTAAAATGGAGATGTATATTCAGCGTATTGGATCCAAAGAAAAGCTGGAACAATATTTCAACAAAAGCATTATTGACATGAAAAACGATCTTCGTGATGATACTCGCGACGAACGTATAAAAGAAAAAATGCAAGCTGAAATTACCAAAAACATTCACATCACTCCTGCTGAGGTTAGAGAATTTTACTCATCAACCCCAAAAGATAGTTTACCAACCATTCCCGGAGAACTTCAAATTCAGCAAATCGTAAAAAACCCGAAGGTATCTGATAATGAAAAAGACAGAATTAGAACTAAGTTAAGAACTTATCGCGAAAGAGTATTAAACGGCGATAGCTTTGCTACACTTGCAGTACTTTATTCTCAGGATCCTGGGACTGCACAAAAAGGTGGCGAGCTTGGTTATATGTCAAGATCGGGTTTAGTGCCCGAATTTGCAAATGTTGCATTTAATTTAAAAACAAATAAGGTTTCTAAAATTGTTGAAACAGAATATGGATTCCATATTATTCAGTTAATAGATAGAAAAGGAGAACGTATTAACGTTCGTCATATTCTTTTGAAACCTAAAATTGAAACTGAAAAGAGAACTGCGGCCACAAGTAAACTGGATAGTATTGCCGACTTAATTCGTAACGACAAAATGAGTTTTTCTGAAGCGGCATTCTATTTTTCGGATGATAAAGACACCAGAAATAACGGTGGATTACTTGTAAACCCATATACAGGAACATCTAAATTCGAGAAGGATAATTTACCTCCAGCAATATCTAAAGCTGTAAACAAACTTAAACTGAATGAAATATCTTCAGCTTTCTTAGACGTTACAGGAGGTAAGGAAGCTTACAAAGTGATTAAAATAAAATCGGAAACAAAAGCACATAAAGCCAATTTGTCTGATGACTGGAGTATATTTGAAAATATGCTGACAAACAAAAAACAACAAAAAATCCTTAACAAATGGATCTCGGAGAAACAAAACAAGACCTATGTTCATGTTGATGACTCCTTTAAAAATGCTAAATTCCGATTCAAAGGCTGGATAAAATAAATTAAATTCCGATATTATTCTCAGACACAGCCTATGCTGTGTCTGATTTATTAACGGCAATAATAAATAATGAATCCTATGAATTTTAAAACTGAAGTAGAAGCCGCAAATGCCCTGCAAGCAGATTATCAAAAACTGACTGCTGAAATCAGGAAAAAAATATATGGTCAGGATGACATTATCAAAAAAGTACTAATCTCCATATTCAGTAACGGACATTGCTTACTTGTTGGCGTTCCTGGTTTAGCTAAAACACTTTTAGTAAACACAATATCGCAGGTTCTTGATTTAAAATATCAGAGAATTCAGTTTACTCCTGACCTAATGCCGTCGGATATTATAGGAACTGAAATATTGAATAACGATAGAAAATTCAATTTCATTAAAGGTCCATTGTTTGCAAACATTCTTCTTGCCGATGAAATTAACAGAACTCCTCCTAAAACTCAATCGGCACTACTGGAAGCAATGCAGGAACAAATGGTAACTGTTAATGGTAAAACTTATCAAATTCAAAAACCCTTTTTCGTACTTGCAACTCAAAATCCAATAGAACAAGAAGGAACCTATTCGCTTCCTGAAGCTCAATTGGATCGATTCATGTTTAGCATCTACTTGGATTATCCGAAAATTGAAGATGAATTAGCAATTGTTGAGAACACCACTTCCGGCAAAGAATTTGTTCTTAATAAAATAATGTCGGGAGAACAAATTCTATATTATCAAAAATTAATTCAGAAAGTGCCAATTAATAGAAACGTATTGGAATATGCAGTAAATTTGGCTGCCAAAACAAGACCAAATACTGAACATTCCCATGCAATGGCCAATGAATACATTAATTGGGGAGCTGGCCCAAGAGCGTCACAATATCTAGTGATAGGCGCAAAAACCAACGCTTTACTATCAGGGAAATATTCTCCTGACATCGAAGATGTAAAGGAAGTTGCAGTATCTATTCTTCGACACAGAATAATGAAGAATTACAAAGCTGAGGCTGAAGGAATCAGCATAGAAGACATCATTTCAGAACTACTAAAGTAAAAACAAAATGCTTAGAACAGCTAACAAATATATATTTCGGCTACTAGCAGGCATTATCTGCCTGACAAATCTTTCGGTTTCCGCCCAAAAGAAATCAAAAGTGAGCATTAGAAATTCGAATACTGCTCAGTTTATTATGAATACTGATCCTTCATTAACCAAATTTTTGGGTGATGTTTTTATCACACATGGCGATATTAAAATGTATTGTGATAGTGCTTTTCAAGTTAAAGAACATAACACTATTGAGGCATTTGGAAATGTTCATATTATCAATGCCGACACAGTTCACATATATGGAGATTACCTAAAATATTATGGAAATACTAAATTTGCCGAGTTAAGAGGTAATGTGAAATTAAAAAATAAATCGGTTACAGTTACTACACAATTTCTTGATTTTGACATGACCGAAAGTATTGGATATTATTTTAACGGGGGTGAAATTGTCGATGCCGATAATATCTTAACCAGTGAAATTGGAAGGTATTACACAAAACAGGAAATGCTGTTTTTCAAGGATAGCGTTGAAGCCATTACAACTGATTATACTTTATATTCGGATACACTAAAATACAATACGGTAAGCAAGGTTGCTTTCATTCTAGGCCCAACTAAAATTGTTGGAGAAAAGGAAATTTTGTATTCAGAAGATGGTTGGTACAATACAGAAACAAACATCTCTCAATTTTTTAAAAACACAACTCTGGATACTAAATCGTATCAAATAAAAGGTGATAGTATCTATTTAGATCGTAACAACGAACTTGCACAAATCTTTAATAATGTTGAATTGCGGGATACCGTGAATAATTTGATACTGAAAGGGAACTTCCTTGAAACATTTAAGAATACCGAAGAAGCACTTATGACAGACTCTGCAGTCTTTATTCAAATTACCGAAGGTGATTCACTCTTTCTTCATTCTGACACTCTGAGAATTGAAAAAGATACTGCAGACTTTAAACTGATTAAAGCCTTTCATCATGTGAAATTCTTCCGCACCAACATGCAAGGAATATGCGATTCATTAGTTTATACGATGCAAGATTCCACAATCAGATTATTCAATGATCCTGTTCTTTGGGCTGAGGGAAATCAAATGGTAGCTGACACAATTGAAATTGAATCTCAAAATGAAGCAATTCGATATTTACATTTCAAAGGATCATCTTTTTTAACTACAAAAGAAGATTCAACCTTTTACAATCAAATAAAAGGTAAAAATATGCTTGGACATATTAAAGACAATAAACTTTACAAGCTAGATATTAAAGGCAATGGAGAAACCTTATATTACCCGGAAAAGAAGGAGATAATAATGGGAATGAATGTTGCAAAAAGCAGCAATATCAGTATTCTTATTCAAGATAATAAAATTGATAAAATTATATTTCTTAAAAAACCTGACGGTAATATGTATCCTCTTTTCGATATAAAGAAAGAGATGCAATTTCTAAAAGACTTTCAATGGTTGGAAGAATACCAACCAAAATCGAAGGAGGATATATTTATCTGGAAAGAATATATCCCAATTAGGAAATTAAATTCTTCATCTAATTAATATATTAAAAAAGGGACTTCACAAAAAGTCCCTTTTTTATTATATATTTTTTTTAATATTCATCTTCGTTGAATAGAAAATCTCCTTTACTAGGATAATCAGGCCAAATATCTTCAATACTTTCGAAAATTTCACCTTCTTCTTCAATTTCCTGCAAGTTTTCAATCACTTCTAATGGAGCGCCGGAACGGATTCCATAATCAATTAATTCGTCCTTTGAAGCAGGCCATGGTGCATCCTCTAATTTAGTTGCTAATTCAAGTGTCCAGTACATCTAATATATTATTTAATGATCTTTAATTATTCTGCGAATATAATTTTTTTTTTTGAATTTACAAATCAGGAATCCATTTTATTTCATCTGCACCAACATCAAGCAAAATCTTACGTGAAAGAACAAATAAATAGTCCGAAAGTCGATTTAAATACTTCAACAATAGTGGGTTTATATCAATATCTATTGACAATTGAATTGCCCGACGTTCTGCTCTTCGGCAAACTGTTCTTGCTACATGACAAAATCCATTCGCCAGACTACCTCCTGGCAACACGAAATTAGTAAGTTCAGACAACTCTTCGTCCATTCGATCCATCTCTTTCTCCAACAAAACAATATCGGCTTCTTCAATTGGTAATTTTTGTTTCAAATCAGACTTTTCTTCATCAGTTGCAAGCCTGGAGCCAATAAGGAATAGCTTATTTTGGACAATCAACAGCACCTCTTTTAATTTACTATCAATTTCGTGCGAACGAATTAAACCAATATAAGAGTTTAATTCATCAACAGTACCATAGGCTTCCAAACGCAAATGATGCTTTGGAACTCTTGTTCCTCCAATCAATCCTGTTGTTCCGAAATCTCCTGTTTTTGTATATACTTTAAATTTATCCATTGTGTTTTCTTTGAGTCACTGCCATTCTTACCGTGATATTTTATCACAAACAGCAGTTCTACTACAAAGATAAAATTTCATAGAAATTATGCAATAGCTAAAACCTATACTTTCTTACATAATTTTGTTTCTGCATTCCATCTCTGGAAATCAGTATTCCCATGTGAAACAAATCCAAACTCACCGTAATTCCCTCTACCTTCTTCAACTCATTCCAAAAGAGCTTAATCGATTCATTTTTATGTGGATTTTGAATAATGAGCATATAATTTTTAGTAAGCAGACGTTCATTATTTTGGATAAAATCCGATAGAATTTCAGCACTGGTATTTTCAGAAAAAACAAGAAAATCAAAAACTTGATTTATCTTATGAATATCACTATAATTTAAGCTCTTATAATTCTGTATTCCCAGGTAATTCTTAAAAAGATCGTCGGAATATTCAGAAAAGAGTTCTCCCCTACCTAAGCATGATACATTTATACGAGAATCAACCTTAGCCATATAGGACATTGTAAATCCAATTCCATCACCAAAATAAGCCGGCGTTTTAGGATTCCAAAAATTCATCAAGCGAAAAATCAAACGATCTACTGACTCAGACGATTCTAAATTTTGAACCTCTTCTTTATATCTCTTTACCAAACTCTTGTCAAAATCAGCATCTTTAATTTTAGATTTTAGTGCTTTCACAACAATCTTTCGGTAAGGAAATAATTGAGCAAATGCATAGTATTGCAATTTTGCCTCAATCACATTGGCAATTAAATGAAAAGTAAAAGGAGAATGAACTCCAAATCCTTTCCGGCGATATGCCTTTAATCGATATAAACGTTTCTTTAACTGATATTGAATTCGCCCCATAATAAGATAGACTAGAAAGGGCGAATTTAATCGTAAATTTGAATTTCTTCAAATTCTAACGAAAGGATATTTTTATTCTTTTAGATTATCGGAATTACGGAAGCTTGAAAAAAGAAAATATTAAATTTTCATTTCTTTAAAATATCAGTTTTCAATATATTTTTATTTGTAATTTTAGACCTCAAAATAGTAAAGTAAATTTACGGGACAAGTTTTTAAATCGGTCTCTTTATTATAGATTATAGCAATACGAATGTCAGAATTAGCAGGACTCGACATAAAATTTTTAGCAGGTGTTGGCCCCAAAAGGGCTTCCCTCTTAAATCAGGAATTATCCATTTACAGTTACGAAGATTTACTGTACCACTTTCCTTATAAATATATCGACAGAACAAAGTTCTATGAAATTAGTGAAATTCACTCTAAACTTCCATACATACAGGTAAAAGGAGAAATCACCAGCGTTGAAGTAATTGGAGAGAAGCGTCAGCAAAGATTAGTGGCACATTTTACAGATGGAAAAGGTGTTTTGGAACTAGTCTGGTTCAAGGGAATTAAATACATTAAAGCAAGTCTTAAACCCAATACAGAATACATTGTTTTTGGTAAACCATCCGAATTCAATCGCAAAATAAATGTAGTTCATCCGGAACTGGAAGAAAGTGAAACTAAAAATGGGAAATTAAATGCTTCATTGCAGGCTTTTTACCTGACAACCGAAAAGATGAAAAACAGTTTCATCAATTCGAAAGCAGTTCATAAACTTCAGGAAAATGCGTTACAATCATTAAATGGGAAAATACCAGAAACGCTTCCTGCCAGTTTAACCAATAAACTAGGATTAATAAATCTTCACGAAGCGCTTACGCAGATTCATTTCCCGAGTGATACGGAACTATTAAAAAAAGCCACCTATCGTTTAAAGTTTGAGGAGCTGTTTTACATTCAGCTCAATATTCTTAAAATGAAGATGAAGCGAAAAGTGCTTTATCGTGGTCATCAATTCACTAAGATAGGTGAAAATTTCAATCAGTTTTTTCAGAAAAAGCTTCCTTTCGAACTCACTAATGCTCAAAAAAGAGTGATTAAAGAAATTCGAAAAGATGTTGGTACCGGTAAACAAATGAATCGCCTTTTGCAAGGAGATGTTGGAAGTGGTAAGACGTTGGTTGGCCTGATGTGTATGCTAATGGGACTTGACAATGCTTGTCAATCTTGTTTAATGGCTCCTACCGAAATTTTAGCAACTCAGCACATGGAAACCATTAGTGAATTTTTAGATGGTCTAAACATCAAAGTGGCATTACTTACCGGATCGACAAAGCAAAAAGATCGAAAAATAATTCACGAACAATTAAAAAATGGTGAATTACAGATTTTAATTGGAACTCATGCCCTTTTAGAAGACATTGTTCAATTCAATAACCTAGGCTTGGTAATTATCGATGAACAACATCGATTTGGCGTTGCTCAGCGTGCCCGGTTATGGAAAAAAAATAGTATTCCTCCTCATATCCTGGTGATGACCGCAACACCAATCCCCAGAACACTTGCAATGACTCTTTATGGTGATTTAGAGGTATCTGTAATTGATGAACTTCCTCCGGGCAGGAAACCAATACAAACTGTTCACTACTTCGAAAAAAGAAGAAAACAGGTTTACGATTTCATGAAAAAACAGATTGACTTGGGCAGACAAATTTATTTGGTCTACCCAATGATTAAAGAATCTGAAAAAATGGATTTTAAAAATCTGGAAGAAGGATACGAAAGTGTTTCTCAATATTTTCCGCTTGAAAAATACGGCATAAGTATGGTTCATGGGAAAATGAAACCTGCCGAAAAAGAAGCGGAAATGCAACGTTTTGCAAAAGGAGAAACTCAAATAATGGTAGCAACAACAGTAATCGAAGTTGGTGTTAATATCCCCAATGCTTCTGTAATGATTATTGAAAGCACAGAACGATTTGGTTTATCTCAACTTCATCAGTTACGTGGTCGTGTAGGACGTGGAGCCGAACAATCATACTGCATCCTGATGTCTTCCTATAAAATATCCAACGAATCGCGAAAGCGTATTGAAACAATGGTTCGAACGAATGATGGCTTTGAAATTGCTGAAGTAGATCTAAAACTTCGTGGTCCCGGAGATATTGAAGGAACCCAGCAAAGTGGGATCTCTTACGACTTAAAAATTGCCAATCTGGCTAAGGATGGTCAATTGCTTCAATACGCCAGAGATGTTGCCCAGGAAATACTCGACAATGATCCGTTACTAGACAAAGAGGAAAACTTCACCCTTGCAAAACAGGTAAAACGACTTAGTAAAACAAAAATTAATTGGAGTGTAATTAGCTAAACTGCTGGTAATATTTTAAATAATACTTATTTAACAACAATGAATTCCTGAATCCAAACAAAAGCAATATCTTTATTTAATGTCAACATTAAGTAAGTAACACCTTAGGGTGAAGCCGACCTTCTGCGGTAGTATTCTAAGTATTAACAATTTCTAAATTGCTATGAAAAAAACGCTAAAACTATCCAGTCTACTGTTGCTTGTACTGTTCCTATATTCCGGAGCAAGTAAAGCACAAGATAATTATCCTTCTTTTGGTTTCGATAATTCCTTTACAAACCTAAGTAATCCTGACTCAATAAGTATGTTTACCGGAGCATTTGCCTTTGCTCAAATTGGTGGTGAAAATTATGCAGGTATCCGTTTTCAACCCAATTTAAGTTTCGGAAAAGTGGGAATTGGACTGGATGTCCCCGTCTATTTTAACCTTGATAACGGTGACCTTTATACCGATGAATTCAAAAATGGAACTGGTGTTCTTCGACTAATTAGCTACTTACGATACGGAAGAAAGAAAAAGGATCCTGTATACGTAAAGCTTGGACAATTAAAAGGCGAATCATTAGGTTATGGCAGCCTATTAAACAACTACAGCAACTCTCCTAGCTTCGAGAAAAGAAAAGTTGGTTTAAGTTATGATATTCGTATTAAAAAGATTTTTGGTGTAGAAGGAATGTATAGCGATTTTAACACCCAATCATTCAACCTATTTGCTATTCGTCCATATGTTCGTCCTTTTGGCACAAGTGGAATTCCGTTTATAAAAACTCTTGATTTTGGAATTAGCTACATTACTGATAAAGATCAAACAAAACGATTTGGTGATAACAGCGAAATCAATGAATTTCTATCTGATGGAATTAAAGCCTATGGCTTGGATATGGGAATTCTGCTAATCAATTCTGGTTTTATTAACCTTACCGGATATGCTCACTACAGCAGATTAAGCAAAGTTAAGTCTGATTCACTTATTGCCTATCACCAACTAACACCTCCAACACAAGGATATGATGCAGGAAAAGGAACTGGAATTGGTCTAAATGCAAATATGAATGTAATTGGAAATTTGTTCCGTTTAAATACGAGAATCGAACGTCTTTGGTATACAGATAACTACATACCTCAATTTTTTGATGCGATGTACGAGGTGAATAAAGATGCTAAAATTGCCATGTTGGGAGATGTAAAAAGTCAACAGGGAATTTACGGTTCACTAACTGCATCGATACTAGACATAATTATGGTAGGTGGAAATTTACTATTGCCAGATAATATAAGCGAATCATCTCCCGCAACTATGCAGTTAAATTTAAGAACTCAGGACTTATTCGATAAAATCATTATTGAAGGTTACTACACCAAAGGAAACCTGACAAAAATGAGCGATACATTTAAGTTTGATTCAAACTCTCTTGCATTAATGAGGTTTGCTTATAAAATTACTCCTTTTTTAGTTACAGGTGTTGATTATCGTTGGAGCTGGAGCGAACAGGAAGATGGCTCGTTTAAAGCTGATAATTCGGTAATGCCGTATATGGCTCTAAGATTTCAATTCTAAAACAAAAACATCCATATATAGAAACAGCGAAACCCATATGAGTTTCGCTGTTTCTATTTTTTCAGGCTTATTAATCTATGGCAAAAAAATGTAAAGCTATCCATTAAGCGATCAAGCGATTCCAAATTTTAAGTCTTTACCATTAGCATTGCTGGCATTAACAAAAAAGCCGGTAATAAAAATTTCTTAAAAACCACTCATAAACATCAAACAAACATTCTATCAGATATTTACAAAACGGACAACTCCTCGTTAAGAAAGTGTAAAGTACTTCTATATTAAAAGTATAAAAACGCTCCCTTTATTTGTAACCAATCTAAATTAACTCGTTTGCAAAACAGACTTAAATTACCGATTTTTTTCAGGATTAACCCAAACTAACTGTATTCAACATAGATACAAGAAAAATTGCTATCTCTAGTTTACAAAAGYAGTGAACTCACTCTATTTAAACACATTATAAATTGACTTTTACCCGAATCGAATGTGCCCTAAAGTATTATTTTTGTTGCGGTGTGTTAAGAAACACTCTTTTCTACCAATATGATTAGATGACTGTTACATGAATAAAACTCATCTATTTTAGGGGAAGTTTTCGCATACAAACAACAAAAAAGGGAAAAGTACATGCAAGATCCCAAAAGGATTGATCACGAGGGAACTATTTTTGAAATAGAAGATGGTAAGATTACGGTAGGAATTGTAAATGTTTCGGCCTGTGCTGGTTGTCACGCAAAGGGTGCTTGCACCATGTCTGACATGAAGGAGAAGTCAATTGATGTTATTGATTACAGTAACAAATTTGAACTTGGAGAAAAGGTTAACCTAAGCTATCGGGAATCTTTAGGATGGCTGGCTATGTTTCTTGCTTATGTGTTGCCATTTGTATTGGTAATACTTGTCCTTATCATTGCAACAGCAATAACAAATAATGAATTAATAAGTGGGATATCGGCATTAGCCATATTACTTCCCTATTATATAGTACTGTCCTTTTTTAAAGGACGTTTTAAGAAAACTTTTTCATTTACAATCGAAAAAATCGTAAACATTTAAAACTATGAGCATTATAGTTATCACTATTCTGGCTTTGTGTGCTATTGGTGTAACAGCAGCAATTATACTGTTTTTTGTAGCGCAAAAATTCAAAGTGTATGAAGATCCTCGCATCGACGAGGTAGAAGAAGCATTACCTGCCGCAAATTGTGGTGGTTGTGGTTATCCTGGATGCAGAGCTTTTGCCGAAGCATTAGTGAATGCCGACGACATATCAAAAATGAACTGCCCTGTAGGTGGAGTTTCTGTAATGTCGCAGGTTGGATCCATTCTTGGTCATGAAATTAAAGCAGCTGAACCTACTGTTGCTGTTGTTCGTTGTAACGGAACTTGTGAAAACAGACCAAAAACGAATCAGTATGATGGTGCAGCCTCTTGTACAATTGCAGCTTCTCTTTACAGCGGCGAAACTGGTTGCCAATATGGATGCCTAGGATTAGGTGAGTGTGTGGACGCATGTAATTTCGATGCCATGTATATGGATAAGGAAACTGGTCTCCCTGTTATTATCGAAGACAAATGTGTTTCTTGTGGCGCATGTGTTAAAGCTTGCCCTAACAACATTATCGAGCTTCGTAAAAAAGGACCAAAAAGTCGCAGAATCTTTGTGTCATGTGTTAACAAAGACAAAGGTGGTGTAGCTAAAAAAGCATGTGGTGTTGCTTGTATTGGTTGTGGTAAGTGTGTTAAGGAATGTCCTTTTGATGCTATCACTTTAGTAAACAACCTTGCTTATATCGACTACAATAAGTGTAAACTTTGCAGAAAGTGTGTAATTGTTTGCCCAACGAAGGCTATTCACGAGTTGAATTTTCCACCTCGAAAAGAAAAGCCGACCGATAAACCTACAGCTAAAACTGTAAAACCTGTTGCAGCACCAAAAACTGAGGCTAAAACAGAAGAGGCTGCTAAGGTAGAGCCAACAACAAATGAAGAAACAACTGAGAACAAATAAATAGGAGGATCATCAGTGTTAAAAACATTCTCATTAGGAGGTATTCATCCTGCCGAAAACAAATTATCGGCAAGCAGCGCAATCCAGGTATTGCCAATACCCGAAACAGTAAGTATTCCAATTTCTCAACATATTGGCGCTCCTGCTACTCCGATCGTTAAAAAGAACGACGAAGTTAAGGTAGGCCAATTAATTGCGAAATCATCTGGATTTGTATCAGCAAACATTCACTCTTCCGTTTCAGGAACTGTTTTTAAAGTGGATGAAATTATGGATGCAAGTGGTTTCCGCAGAACATCTATCATCATTAAAGTAAATGGTGACGAATGGATGGAAACAATTGATCGCAGTGCAGATTTGGTTAAAGAAATCAGCGCAAGCAAAGAAGAAATTGTAAAGAAGATAGCCGAAGCCGGTATTGTTGGTTTGGGTGGTGCTACCTTCCCTGCTCATGTAAAACTGTCGGTTCCTCCGGGAAAAACGGCCGAAGTTTTAATCATTAATGCAGTGGAATGTGAACCTTACCTAACTTCTGACCATCGGGTTATGCTCGAAAAAGGCGATGAAGTACTTGTAGGAACACAAATTTTAATGAAAGCCTTAGGCGTTAACAAAGCTATTATTGGTATTGAAAACAACAAACCTGATGCAATAGCTCATTTAACAAGTCTTGCTGCAAATTATCAAGGAGTTGAAATTTGTCCTTTAAAAACGCAATACCCTCAGGGTGGAGAAAAGCAATTGATTTCTGCGACAATTAAACGTGAAATTCCATCGGGTACTCTTCCTATTGAAGTAGGTGCTGTGGTGCAAAACGTAGGAACTGCTCTTGCTGTTTACGAAGCAATTCAGAAGAACAAACCACTTTTCGAGCGTGTTGCAACCATCACTGGTAAATCATTAAAAAACCCTTCAAACTGGAAATTCCGAATAGGTACACAGGCTAAAGATTTAATTGATGCGGCAGGTGGATTACCAGAAGATACAGGTAAAATTGTAGGCGGTGGCCCGATGATGGGAAAAGCACTAACTACAGTTGATATTCCTTTAACAAAAGGGAGTTCTGGTTTGCTATTATTACCTCGCGAAGAAGCCGTTCGTAAAGAATCAAAACCTTGCATTCGTTGTGGTAAATGTATTTCTGTTTGTCCGATGGGACTTGAACCATTCCTGCTAATGGTTTTAGCTGACAAAAAAGAATATGATCGTTTGGAAAGCGATGCTGTTATGGATTGTATTGAGTGTGGCTCTTGTAGTTTCACTTGTCCTGCAAACCGTCCATTATTGGATTACATCCGATTGGGGAAAGGTAAGGTTGGACAAATCATGAGATCTAGAAAATAAAATAAATTAGGAATTATGAGTTAAGAATGATGAATTACACATTCATTAGCATACTCATTCATCATATTACTAATAAACAAATTTACAAATAGATATGAACACCAAAGTACTAATCGCCCCGTCTCCACACGTTCATAGTGGAGATTCCATACAAAAGAACATGTATGGAGTGGTATTTGCGATGCTTCCGGCACTTATTTTTTCGTTCGTTTACTTTGGCTTGGGTGCAATTATTGTTACCCTAACCGCTGTAGCATCTTGTTATCTTTTCGAATTTCTAATTACGAAATATCTTCTTAAAAGGGTTCCAACATTAAATGATGGTTCTGCTTTAATTACAGGTATTCTTTTAGCTTTTAATGTTCCATCTAACTTACCAATCTGGATTATTCTGATTGGAGCCTTAGTAGCTATTGGAATTGGTAAAATGACCTTTGGCGGATTAGGAAACAATGTTTTCAATCCTGCTTTAGTTGGTCGTGTATTCCTTTTGATCTCATTTCCTGTACAAATGACAAGCTGGCCAAAACCACTAGGTTTTGATACTGCTTATTTTGATGCTGAAACCGGAGCAACTCCTTTGGCACTTATTAAAGAAGGATTAAAAAAAGGGGAGCCATTATCTCAATTAATGCACGACGTACCAAGCAATATAGATTTACTAATGGGAAACATGGGTGGATCTATGGGAGAAGTTGCAGGTGTTGCTTTACTTCTTGGATTGCTTTATATGCTATTCAAAAAAATCATTAGCTGGCACATTCCCGTTGCTGTACTTGGAACAGTAGCGATATTTAGCGGTATTCTTCACATGGCAAGCCCTGAAGCGTATGCTGGTCCTTTATTCCATATTCTAACAGGAGGTTTATTACTGGGAGCTATTTTTATGGCAACCGACTATGTTACCTCTCCAATGTCGAATAAAGGAATGATAATATATGGTATTGGTATTGGTGTTTTAACCGTAGTAATCCGTGTATTTGGAGCTTATCCGGAAGGTGTTTCATTTGCAATTCTTATTATGAATGCATTTGTACCACTTATTAATGTGTATGTTAAACCTAAACGTTTCGGCGAAAAAAGGAAATAATCATGGCAGGAAAAAAAGAATCTACATTTATAAATATGGTTCTGGTGTTGTTTATAATAACACTAGTGGCTTCAGCCGCTTTAGGTGGACTTTACGAGTTAACCAAAGAACCAATTGCCGCAGCTAAGCTGGCAAAAAAATTAAAAGCGATTAAACAGGTTGTTCCTGACTTTAATAACAATCCTAGTGATGAAGTTTACAAAGTTGGAATGAACGAAAAAGACAGTCTGGAGTTTTACCCTGCTAAAAAGGATGGGATATTAGTTGGTACTGCTGTTAAAACTTTCACTACAAATGGTTTTTCTGGATACGTATGGATTATGGTCGGCTTTAAACCTGATGGCTCAATCAACAATTATTCTGTATTGGAACACAAGGAAACACCCGGTTTAGGAACAAAAATGGCTGATTGGTTTAAACCAAGCGATCCTGGTAAAGCAAAGGCAAGTATCATTAATAAAAATCCGGGCACGACTAATTTCACAGTTAGCAAGGATGGTGGAGATATTGATGCCATTACCGCTGCAACGATTAGCTCAAGAGCCTTTTTAGATGCTGTGCAAACAGCCTACAATGAGTATGCTAAAAACCAAAAAGAAGGAGGAAGCACAAATGAGTAATATGCAAAATTTCACCAAAGGATTCTTCAAGGAAAATGCAGTATTTGTTCTGCTGCTTGGTATGTGTCCAACTCTGGGAGTAACCTCATCCGCCATTAATGGCTTAGGAATGGGATTGGCAACAACCTTTGTATTGATCATGTCTAACATGGTTATATCAATGGTTAGTAAGCAAATTCCTGATAAGGTTAAGATTCCTTCTTTTATCGTAATCATAGCTTCTTTCGTAACCATGGTTGATTTAATTATGGCTGGTTATGTTCCTGCTCTTCACGAACAATTAGGTGTATTTATTCCCCTTATTGTAGTAAACTGTGTTGTACTAGGTCGTGCCGAAGCATTTGCCTCTAAAAACAAAGTATTCCCTTCGATTATTGACGGTGCCGGAATGGGATTAGGATTCTCTATGGCCCTTACCATGCTTGGCGCTGTTCGGGAAATATTAGGAAGTGGAAAAGTTTTTGGCATTTCTCTTTTCAGCGATACTTACGGAATGTTAGTTTTCGTATTAGCTCCCGGAGCTTTTATTGCTTTAGGATATCTAATTGCATTTATTAACCAGCTAAGAAAAGCATAAGGAAAAAATTATGGAATTTATTGTAATAATTATATCAGCCATATTTGTTAACAATGTAGTTTTGATGCAGTTCCTTGGAATTTGTCCTTTCCTGGGTGTATCAAAAAAAGTATCTACAGCAGTAGGTATGACAGGGGCAGTAACCTTCGTTATGATTCTGGCCACCATTGTAACTTATCTAATTCAGCACTATATTTTGAATCCATACGAAATTGGATTCATGCAAACCATCACCTTTATCCTGATCATTGCATCTTTGGTTCAATTAGTCGAAATCATATTGAAAAAAGTTAGTCCGGCTATGTATCAGGCATTGGGTGTATTCTTACCATTGATCACTACCAATTGTGCAATTTTAGGAGTTGCAATTATGACCATTCAAAAAGACTACAATCTTCTTGAAGCTGTAGTTTTCTCTGGTGCTACAGCTATTGGTTTTGGTCTTGCATTAGTGATCTTCGCAGGTCTTCGTGAACATCTGGATCTTGTTGATTTACCAAAAGGGATAAAAGGCACTCCGGCAGCTTTAATTGTAGCCGGATTACTCGCAATGGCTTTTATGGGATTCTCAGGTATTGTATAATCAATAAAAACAATTCATTATAGTAAAAGCAGCTCTTAAAGAGCTGCTTTTTTTATTGCATTTTATCAGCTATACATGTGTAAATATCTACCTTTAATCAAAAATCTTGTGTAAATCCGTAATAATAATTAACTTGGTATCAAATGCAATTAATAAGGATCAAACAACCACTAAGTTACACACTATAACCCGTTGAGATTTCATGCTAAATAAAATGAAATTCCGCACTAGAGTGCTCGCCGGATTCGGCTTAATACTACTGTTTACGGTATCATTTGTTATCCTCTCTATTTTACAGGTAAAAGATCTTCGCAACGAATCCGAATTCATTTATACTCACACATATACGGTCAGTAATTCTGTTCGTGATATAAATACACATATCCAAACCATGGAAAGCGCCATGAAGGATATTCTTCTTGCCAAAACACAACAACAGTTCGATCAGGCCATTGATACAATTAATTTATATCACATAAAAGCAATGACCCAATTTGACACTGTTTTTAATCGTTTTTTGGGCGATAAACGCGATGTGGGAATTGCCTATCATACTTTTATTGAATGGGAAGAACTTAGAAATCAGATAATCGATTTAAAAGTTATCGGTAAGGAAATTACTGCAAAAAAAATGCTTGATGGAATTGCTGCCGAACACCTCAATAAATTAAAAGAAAAAACAAAGGTAATGACTGATTTTGCTGAAAATCAGGCAAATTCTATCTATAAAGAAGCTACTGCAACTCACACAAAAAAACTATACCTGTTTACCATCATATCAATCCTTATAGTACTTGCAAGTATTTTAATTACCTATGTTGTTTCGGAAAGCATTTCAAGACCAATAAAAAAATTCATTTATAAGGCACAGGCTATCTATCAAGGACAAGGGAATGATTCAAAACGCATTAGTGAAGAACAACTTATGGATCTTTCAATGACCGAATTAACACAAACCTATGCCAAACTTCAGAGTGAAATTAAAGAACGTGAGCGCGGAGAAGATACAATTAGAGCACAATATCAAGAGATACACGATTCGTCAGAAAAACTAAGACTCTTTAATGAAAAATTGGAGGAAAGAGTTATTGAACGAACAACAGCCTTGGCAGAAAGTGAAGAAAAATATCGTAACCTAATTAATGGAAGTAACGATATTATCCTTGTTAATGAATATGTTGGTGATGGAACCTCAAAATTAATTGAAGCGAATGATACATCCTGCGTAATGCTAGGCTATTCCAGAGATGAAATTTTCAAACTCTCTCCGGAGAATTATATAGAAAATCTTCCTGACAATTTTATTATTAATTCGATAAAAAGATTGACAAGAGAGAAACAATTTACTCATGAGCAAACCTTTATTTCCAAATATGGAAAGAAAACTCCAATGGAAACTGTAAGCCAACTTGTTACTCTAAATGGTAAACATGTAATTCTATCTACATCCAGAGATATTACGGAACGTAAACATGCTCAACAAGCAATTGTACAAAGTGAGCGAAGGTTGAAGAAAATGATTCACAAGTCTCCTCTTCCGATAGTAATTACCGATGTAAAACAAAATATAGAATACTTTAATGATAAGTTTATTGAGCTGTTTGAATATACTCTGGATGACATCAAAACTTCGGATGATTGGTATAACTCTTGTTTCCCGGATCAAAAGTATCGAGAAGAAGTTAAGAACACATGGCAGGAAGCCATTGCCAAAGCAAAAAAGGATCATACCGATATAGGAAAACAGGAATTTCACATGACGATAAAAAATGGCGAAACACGTCATTGTGAATTTTTTATGGTGCCTTTCGACACCTCATCAATGATTATCATTAATGATATTTCGGAAATTATATCGACACAAAAGGAATTGGTGCAAGCCAAAGAGAAAGCTGAAGAAAGTGATCAACTAAAATCTGCCTTCCTTGCAAATATGTCGCATGAAATTAGAACTCCAATGAATGGTATTATTGGATTTGCTGATATGCTTCGCAGACCTGACAGAACTGCAGCTCAAAGCGATACTTATATTAATATCATCTATAAAAGTTCAAATCAGTTACTAAAAATCATTAATGATATTCTTGATATCTCAAAATTAGATTCTGGTCAAACCTTTATTAAAGAAACGAAATGCTTCCTGAATGTTATTTTAGACGAATTGTATACGCAATTCTCTAAAGAGAATAGTGCGGACGATGGAATTGATTTTATCGTTAACAAAACACTTTCGAACGAAGCAAGCTTTGTGATAACGGAAGATCGAAAATTGCGGCAAATACTCTCTAACCTACTTAATAATGCTTTTAAATTTACCTCCTCTGGCTTTATAGAATATGGATATCATTTGCTAGATGATAATTTCCTTGAATTCTATGTTAAAGACTCAGGTATAGGAATACAAAAGAAAAAACAAGAAATTATTTTTGAACGTTTCCGACAGGTTGAAGAAACTTTTTCGCGTAAATATGGTGGCACTGGTCTTGGCTTAGCCATTTCAAAGGGATTTGTTGAGTTAATGGGCGGTAAAATAAGGATGGAAACTAAAGAAGATAAAGGAACAACTTTCTTCTTCACGATACCTTACAAACCAGTAAATAATGACATTTCTATTGTGAAAAAAGCTAAAAAAAAGAGCTACAAATGGGATGATAAATTGATACTTGTTGTAGAAGATGATGAAACTAATTTTAAATACATTGAAGCCGCTTTAAAACCAACAAAAGTTAAAATATTACATACAATCTCAGGAAATAAAGCCATTGAATTAAGCCTAAGAAACCCAACTATTAATTTAGTATTAATGGATTTAAGATTGCCGGACATTAATGGTTTGGAAGCGACACAATCAATCAAGAAAATGAGAGATAATCTTCCTATAATTGCTCAAACAGCAAACGCTTTTAGAGAAGATAGAAATAAGAGTATTGAAGCCGGATGTGATGATTTTATTGCAAAGCCATTTGACGAAAATAAGTTGCTGGATACAATCAATAAATACCTTGATAAAGAGACGAAAGTAAGCTTTAATTCACCAAACAAGAGTATAATTCAGTAGGCATTTTTTTTCCTGTTAGTAATACAGAACCCAAAGAAATATATCCATTAAACTTTTCGTTCTTCTTGTTCAATTCGGCTAACAAATCTCCAGAAATCAGCAATCTTGATTTATAAGAATTACACAGTCCTTGTATTCTCGAAGCCGTATTAATAGCATCACCATGATAAGCAATTTCGGATTTTAATTCTCCAACTTCTGCGACCATTACTTTACCTGAATGCACTCCAGCCTTAAAAATTGGAATCATTCCATAAGTCTTTTGATAATACTCCTTTTTCTTCTCGAGAATATCCAAAAAGTCATAAAAAACCTGTAAACATCTCAAATTTTCTATTCCATCGTTTATTTTCCAGGTTAATACTACCTCATCACCAACATACTGGTATATCTGAGCTTGATTTACCTGAACTGCCTTGGAAATATCCTTAAAACAGTCCTGAATTAATCGACTATATTTAAAATGCCCTAACTTTTCGGCATAATAAGTTGAAGATTTTAGATCCATAAATAAAAATATTCGYKTCTCTTCTTTTGGCTTGTAATATCTTCCCAACAARAATTTTAAKAGTACACCTTTACCYAATTTCCGATCTATTTCRTGGAAAATTTCRATTAAGGTKCCTACTATAAAAAARTAARCCAATATGGCGTAAAAYARCTGAGAATGRTACARWRAYAAYAATTGAGGAAAGGTYGCMGGAAAATYATCKAMYGAAAWTAWATCTCCCATATGATACATACAATAAATCAGCAAATAAGCACTKSTRACATTTACCAGTAAACTRACTATYATTGAAAGAAAATAGGTTGGRATATAATTGCGAAGAGATTTTGCMAWTTTAAAWATCMCRCCCCAAATWATTCCTGCAATAATACCAGACAACAATAMATTTWKAAKATTWTGCATCTTATAAACAGAYARWTGRCTKGWTTCATYYAYYTGAAAAAYCATTAARAAAAAGARTGCAAGYACCCAAATTGGTATTATTGTGAGAAAATAAATACARAAAGACCGACTAKTTGTTCTAAGAGACTTTTTCATCATCATCATCATTAAGATATTGTAGCAAGTCCTCCACTTCTTTATAAGAATTAATTACGAACTCCTCATTCACCTTTAACCGAAACAAATGTTTCTCTAATACGTTACTATTTTCCTGTGATGCAATGCCTAATTTGGCAATCCCGAACTTAAACACTGTTTCACGATCTTGTTTAGTATTTAATGCAATCATAAACGATATAAAAGGAGTGACCAAATCAAAATTGAAGAATAAACTTCAATCCCATCCTACTGATTGATTCAGTCACATCCTACCCACTATTAAATTTCTAATTCACCTATCGATTTCAAGAAGCTAATTTCCCTTAACTTGCAATTTATTTTTGAATCAATCAACTCACCATGAGCTTTTTGCCAAAACACCTGAGCGTCTAATAATTCTGTAGTACTAGCCAAGCCTTCGTAAAAACTATTCTGAGTAAGCTCTACATTTTCATTTGCCTGCTCCATTGAAATTTTCGCCAGTTCAATTTGCTGATATGCTTCCCGCAATTTGAAATAAGACTGTTGCACCTCGAGACTAATTAGATCTCTGGTGCGATCCATTTCCAACTCTTTTTGCTTCCTCTTAAACCGTGCAGATGCTACTTTATGCTTACGTTCCTGCCAATGAAAAACCGGAACTGACAAATTAGCTTGTACAGCCAAAAAATTCATTGATCCAACTAAATTTCCAATACTGCTAATGTTGCTGTATGATGCACCAATTCCCAATTGAGGCAAATAATCAGCTTGAGTATTTTTCACCTGTTCCTGTGAAATTTCAACTTGTTTACCCAACATCAAAAGTTCAGGCCTCTGCTTTAAGGCTTTTTGCATGTAATCAGCATCAATTGCATTCTGCGAAATCGCAATTGTTGTATCGCTGGCAATAATTTCACTCCTTAAATCCTTACCGATCACCTGACACAAAGACATTTTTGATAAAACCTGTAGGTTTTGCACTCTAAACAAATCCAACTTCGCCTGATTCAACTGAACCTGAGCTTTTAGCAACTCATTCTTAGTGGTAATTTCCAGATCATATGCATTTTGCAGATCCCGAACCAAAGCCAAAAGCAATTTGACATACTTACCAGCTAAATTCGCTTTCTCATTTATTGAAACAAGATTCCAATATGCCTGATCAGTTTCCTGCAAAACATCTGATGCCTGCAAGCTTCTGTTATAAGTAGCAATCTCTTTTCCCAGCTTGGTCATTTGATAGGAACTTCTGATTTTTCCGCCTAAATAGATTGGTTGAGAAAGAGTTAAACCAGCCGAAAAGAAATCAATATTCCCCATCTCCACATTAAATCCAGGGAAATAAACATCACTGGTCCCACTAAATATTCCTTGCTGTGCTTCAGCCAAACTATTGGCTGTTGGCAAAAATGATCCTGACAAATTAATATCATCAATATCATGATAATAATTATACGATCCTGTTGCTTTTAAATTAGGCAGAAACTGAGTGAATACAAATCGAACATTCGACTCATTTTCTGCAATCATCTGATCAGCAATTTTGATCTTCTGATTGTATTCCAATGCCAAAGTACGACTCTCGTTCAATGACAACTCCTGAGCTAATCCCTGAAAAGTAATCAGGGAAAAGATCAAAAGACTAAATATTTTATTTTTCATAGCTGCTAACACTTATAAATCCATTACTTTTTTTGTTGAAACCCTATAAAAAATTGCATACAAAACAGGTACAACAATCAAAGTAATAAGGGAACCAATCAATAATCCAAACATGATGGCTACTGCCATTCCTCCAAATAACTCATCACTGATTAATGGAATCATACCAAGTATGGTGGTAAAAGAAGCCATAAGAACCGGTCGCATTCTTGAAACTGCAGAATCGATAATTGCAACAAGCATATCCTTTCCTTCTTTTATTTCCAGATTGATCTGATCGAGAAGGACAACAGCATTTTTAATCATCATTCCCATTAAACCCAATGTTCCTAACACCGGCATAAAACCAAATGGTTTGCCTGTTAGCAGCAATCCATAACTTACACCAATAAATGCAAGCGGAAGAATAGACAAAATGATAATTGGTTGTCTGAAATTATTGAACAACATCATGATAATAATTACCATTAACAAAAATGCAAGTGGCAAAAATTTATTAATATTCTCATTTGCATCAGCACTCGATTTATGTTCTCCCAGCCATTCAAAATCATAACCTTCTGGTAATGGAATCGCTTCAATTTTTGCATGAAGATTCTTAAAAGTATCTGGTGCATTATAGCCTGGCGCCGGATCGCATTGAGCCTTAATTGCTCTTCTCCGATCGTAACGCTTAATCATAGGATCTTCAAAGCCAATATTGATATCAGATACTACCTGGCGAAGAGGAATACTATGAGCAGCATTACCCCAAACAGGTGTATTTTCCAAGGCTTCGATGTAGTTATCTTCCTTTGCCTTTGTTTTCAAAATAATCGGCATCATATCATCACCCTGATAAAAACGCCCAATTGGCAATCCATTTGTTGCACATGCCAATGCATTCGAAACATCTGACCGGGAAATATTAGTAAGCAGAGATCGTGCTTGTGAAAAAATAGGATTCCAAACCTTAACGGGATTTTTCCAATTGTTAGTCACTTTAATTGCACTTGGCTCCAACTCCATAATTTTTTGTGCCTGATCGGACAGTTCCCGTAATACTTTTGGATCCGGCCCGGAAAACTTCGCCTCTATCATATACTCCGCGAATATAGGAGAGTAATATTTGACCCTACATCTTGCCCATGAATAATTGGCATCCAAATATTGTTGAAGTTCTTTTCCTAATCTCTTTGTAGTTTCATAATCCTTCGTATCAATGATCAATTCACCGTAATTAGAATTATTAACTGTAAAGGGACGAACCAATGTATATCTGGCAGGAGTTGCACCTAAACTGGTTGTTACATTTAGAACATCTTCCTGTTTTTGCAAATATGTTTCAATGTCTGATAAGTCCTTTTCAACATTTTCAATATCCGAACCTACGGGTAAATAGTACTCGACAATAAACTGATTGTATTCTAAATTTGGCATAAACAATTGCTTCACATTTTTAAAAGCAAAAACAGATGATACAAATACCAATACAGTTACTACAATAATTACAGTTTTATGTCGTAAGGAATATTTTACAAAATGACGAAAGTGCTTATAAAATTTACCTCCGTAAAGATCAACGCCCTCATCATTTTTGGCATATTTTTTCCCTCGAAGAAATAAATCGCAGAAATAAGGTGTTTGTGTTAGGGCTAACAACCAACTTATGGATAATGAAATTGCGATTACCTGAAACAAACTTGCACAAAATTCTCCGGTACTATCCGGTGATAAATAAATTGGCAAAAACGCAAGTATTGCAACTAAAGTAGCTCCAAGCAAAGGCATCGCAGTTTGCTTCGTTGTCTTTGTCATTGCATCAGCTCGTCTGACTCCCTTTTTCAGATCAATCAAAATACCATCGGCAATAACTATGGCATTATCCACCAGCATTCCCATTGCAATAATAATTGCGGCTAAACTCACACGCTGCAAGGCAATATCAAAACCAAGCATCACTATAAACGTAGCCAGAATCGTAAATACTAAACCACTACCTATTAGTAAACCTGTTCTAAATCCCATCGCCAGCAATAATACAATTACCACTATTAAAACAGATTCAATTAAATTGATCATAAACTGATCAATGGCAACACTAACCCGTTCGGGCTGGTAAAAAACTTTATTTATATTGATACCAACAGGAACATTTGCCATTAACGCATCAATTTTCGCCTGAATTTGCTCACCCAGTTCAATCACATTCCCACCCTTTTCCATAGCTATAGCTAAACCAATGGCAGGAGCCTGATTGTATTTCATTTTAGTAGTGTATGGCGTATAGTAATCTTTCTTTACGCTTGCAATATCTTTAAGATAGACAGGATTCTTACCAGTACCGGAAATCAATAAATTTTTTAAATCATCCAGTTGTTGGAAACTGCCATCTGATGCTATTCGCACTCGATTACTTCCTACCTTAAATGTGCCCGGATCGACAATTTTATTCTGATTATCAAGAATTTGAATAATCTTATAAGGATGAATACCCAAAAAAGCCATTTTCTCCTGCGACACCTCAATATTAACGCAGGATTGCTGTTCTCCAAATAAATTAATTCGCTTTACTCCCGGCACAAGAAGAAGTTCTCTTTTCATGTAACGGGAATAATCCTGAAGTTCTTCATCCGAAAAACCATCGCCGCTTAAAGCCAGAAAAATACCATACACATCTCCAAAATCATCAAATACTATGGGATGTGATCCTCCGGTTGGCAAATAAATGCTTGCATCATTTACCTTTCTTCTCAAAATATCCCAAACCTGCGGCAACTTTCTTGTAACAACTGAAGTGGCAATATGAACAGTAATTTCAGAATATCCTGCCATCGATCTTGACTCAATAAAGTCAATATCATCCATAGATTGAATTGCAGTCTCCAAAACATCAGTAACACGCAATTCTACCTCATGTGGTGAAGCGCCCGGATATCGGGTAATAACCAAAGCTGATTTTACGCTAATTTCGGCATCCTCAAGCTTCGACATTTTTACGAAGGCTGCAACACCGCCAATTGCAATCGCAATCAGCACAAAAAGCAATACCTTCCGCTGATTCAATACAGCTTCTGTAAAACTCATAATTGACCTCCAATATTAGAGTTTGACTTATTTTGTAATTGTTTCACTTTTTGACCTTCCCGAAGACTGTTAACTCCTGCGGCCACAATCAAATCTCCTTTTGAAACACCTTCTGTAATGTTAATCATTCCCATAGAATCAAAACCATTCATCTTTACCTCTCTGCATTTAACACAATTGGTGGTTTCATTATAAGCCCACACATATGATTTTCCCCCTTTACTAAAAACAGACTCTACCGGTACTTTACAACTTGTGGTAGTTGTCAATTTCAATTTTGTGATAACACATGCGACCATTCCCGGAACAATTTGTTTATTCTGAGTATCGATTTTCAATCTCATTCTAAAGAAATTATCTCCGTTCGGTTTTTTCACTATTTCAATTAATTTCAGATCGAAATCAACATTTGGAAAGTTTTCGAACTTGGCGCTGAATTCAGTGAAAAATTTATTTTGAAGAAAATCACTTTCGCTTAAAGCAACGGTAACTTGCAAATTATTTAAATCCAAAAGAGAAACAATAGGCTGACCAGCACTAACTTTCTCAAAATTCTCAGCATACATAGCTTGAACGTATCCTGAAAAAGGAGCATAAATTTTTGTGTCTTTCAATGCATTTTCGGCAGCTTCTTTGTGAGCTTTAGCCAATTTATAAGCAACCTGAATCTGATCATATGTACTTTTTGACGTGCTTTTTTTCTCGTACAATGCAGTGTATCTTTCTGCTTGTAATTTTGCATTTTCAAAATTCGCATCAGCCGATTCCAATTGCACCAAATAATCACGTTCATTTAAAGCAGCAATAACATCACCATTCTTAACAAACTGTCCCTCATCAACATTTAATTTCACAAGAGGTCCTGAAATTTGAAAAGCTAATTTTACTTCTCTTGATTCTTTAACCAAACCTGTAAATACCTTTACGGAAGATCCTTTTGTGTCATCTCCAACTTTAAACACCTTAACGGGTTGAATAACTTCCTTTTTCGGCTCCAATTTTTCCTTGCATGCAAAAATACCTACCGATAATACTGCCGTAAGAATCACCATTTTCATTAATTTCATCATTTTCATTTTATTACTTTTGAACTATTACCGTTCATTAAGTTCATTTTAATTTAAAAAATATAGAGGTACACCTACCTCAACAGCTTCACGTACTCTACTTATATTTCAAAATAGACTTTAATAGTCTGTATCACTCAATGCAAGCAGTAACAAATAGAAACCTATTTGTTTCAATTCTCACTCCCTATTCTAGGGATATTCCCATACCCATAAGCATACATCTAAACGAGGTTCTCAATCGATCAATCGTTTCTTCTTCAGAATAAGATGCAGAGTTAAGTTCTAATTAGCACAGCATTTTGTTTAAACAATTCATAAATGTTATATGCTTGATCAGACATGAGTATTGCAATAAACCAACTTTTCAATACC
>JAESUW010000119.1 GCA_016760525.1 Labilibaculum sp. | reverse complement strand
ATGCGAATAGTGGTTCTATTTAAAGATAATTTAACGCAATTATGAGGTTTTTGGCTTATAAAAAAGCTAAAGGATAAATTTTTAAACAGTTTCTAAGTAATTGCACTTTAGCTAAGCAATTGACACACTATCGGGACTAAATACATAAGCCTCTGGTTCTGAATTGAACTGGAGGTTTCTTATATTTAAGAAATGAGGAATATTAAAAAGAACATACTATTAATTGCAGGAACCGGCAGAAATGTTGGGAAAACCTTATTTGCATGTCGATTAATTGAAGAATTGGCGTGTAAAAATGAGCTGGTTTGCATTAAAGTATCCCCTCACTTTCATGAATTAAACAAAGAATTGGAAATCATCAGAGAAACTGAAAATTTTATAATTGCAAAAGAAAATAATAAAAAAGGCAGTAAAGACAGCAATCGTATGTTTCAGGCAGGAAGCAAAAAGGTGTACTATGTGCAGGCTAAAGATGATTATCTTCCTGAGGTACTCTCCTATTTCGAGAAAATACTTTCGGCAGAAACTCCTGTGATTTGTGAATCGGGAGGATTGAGAGATTTGATTGAACCTGGTCTGTTTTTAATGATCAACAAAGAAAACAATAACAACATAAAACCCAGAGCTATTGGTTATCAGAAATTAGCAGAT
Organism: Labilibaculum sp.; assembly: GCA_016760525.1. GTDB lineage: Bacteria > Bacteroidota > Bacteroidia > Bacteroidales > Marinifilaceae > Labilibaculum. Next base: position 4,853 of record JAESUW010000119.1, on the reverse strand, counting down.
AAATGGATTGAATTTAATGGTGATAATTTTGATTTTACTGCAAATAAGATTGCTTTTACCAATAATGGCTGGAAAATAAAAAACTAAGAATATGATTACGTTTCACGAGGCTTTAAAAACCGTAAAACATGCCACTAAAAAGTTAGATACAGAAATTATCAATCTGGCTGACTGTTTGAATCGAGTTATAGCAGAAGATGTACTTTCTGACATGTCTCTTCCGCCCTTTAATAAATCGGCCATGGATGGATATGCCTGCAAACAATCAGATTTAGCTAATAATCTTGAAGTATTGGAGGTGATAGCAGCTGGATCCGCACCCACTAAAACCGTTGGTACCAATCAGTGTTCTAAAATAATGACCGGTGCAATGGTGCCCGAAGGTGCCGACACTGTAATCATGATTGAACACACCAAACAAGTTGATGATAATCACATTCATTTCACCAAAGAAAAGACGAAACCGAATATTTGCCTTAAAGGAGAAGATGTTCTGGTAAATGATGTTGTTCTAAAAAAAGGAACCCGGTTAAAAGCACAACACATTTCTGTTTTAGCAAGCGTGGGATGTGCAAACCCTCATGTTTACAGACAACCACGAGTTGCAACAATAGCAACTGGAAACGAATTGGTTGAACCAGATCAAAAACCAAATATTTCTCAAATTAGGAATGTAAACTCATGGCAACTTCAAGCTCAATTGCAAAAAATGGGAATTAAAGGCAATAGCATGGGGATTGTTTCTGATTCAAAAGAGGCTACAAAAGAAGCAATGGAAAAATGTCTAAAAGAAAATGATGTACTTATAATTTCAGGTGGTGTTTCAGTTGGTGATTTCGATTTCATTCCTCAAATACTTAAAGAACTAGGTTTTAATATATGGTTTCATACCCTTATGATAAAACCAGGTAAACATACAGTATTCGCAACCTGTAAGGGAAAATATGTTTTGGGCTTACCTGGAAATCCGGTTTCCTCTTTTGTTCAATTTGAATTACTCGGCAAACCATTACTATACCGACTTATGGGACATGATTACAATGCCCCGATGGTACGAATGCCAATTGCTTCAGATTACAAACGAAAAAGAGCTGACAGAATTGAATTTTTACCTGTTCGGTTTAATGCAAATAATAAAGTGGTACCTATACAATATCACGGTTCTGCACATATTAATGCTTTTACATTAGCAAATGGAATTATGGCAGTTCCAAGAGATGTTGATGAATTTATGGAAGGAGAATTTGTTCATGTTAGACAATTATAACAGAAACATAAACTACTTACGGATCTCGGTAACAGATCGATGCAATCTTCGCTGCACTTATTGTATGCCGGAAGAAGGTATTGTTTTAATGGCTCATGATGAAGTATTGAGTTTTGAAAAAATTCGCGATTTTGTTAAGGAAACTGTTGCAAGCGGAATCACCAAAATACGACTTACGGGAGGTGAACCCCTAGTAAGAAAAGGAATTGTTGATTTGGTGAAATTATTATCTGACATTCCTGGTATTGATGAAATTGCAATGACTACCAATGGCATATTGCTTGAAAAATATGCTGATCTATTGGCTAAAGCCGGATTGCAACGGGTAAACATCAGTTTAGATACGCTTAATCCAGAAAAATATCGAAATATTACACGTTTGGGTAATATAGAAGATGTTTTTAAAGGAATTAAAGCGGCTCAAAAGGCCGGATTAAACCCCGTAAAAATAAACTGCGTTCGAATGGCTGATGCCGATTTGGATGATCTGGAAGATTTACGCAAGTTTTGCAAGAGTAATAATCTGGATTTACGATTCATTAAACAAATGGATTTGGCAAGTGGTGAATTCTCTGTTGTAGAGGGAGGTAAAGGTGGAAACTGCCTGGAATGCAACAGAATAAGACTAACTGCTAACGGAAAAGTTAAACCTTGTTTATTTAATGCCAGTGAATTCGATATTAATGAACTGGGAATTAAAACTGCTATCGATAAATCGATCAAGCATAAACCAAAAGCTGGTACTAAGAATAAAAATGGTAGTTTTTACGGTATTGGAGGATAAATCTTAACAGGGAACAGTGAGCAGTGAGCAGGGAACAGTTATCAGTAAACAACTTTTATTTAATGGGAGAATTTAGTCATATAGATAAAGATGGGAAAGCCAATATGGTTGATGTGGGACATAAAATGCCACAAATAAGAGAAGCCAAAGCTGTTGGCATCATCTGTTTAGAGCCTCACACCATCGAATTAATAAAAGAAAACGCCCTGAAAAAAGGGGATGTTTTGACCATTGCCGAAATAGCAGGTATTCAGGCGGCTAAACGTACTAGTGATTTGATTCCTCTGTGTCATACGCTTCAAATTACAAAAGCTGAAGTGAAATGCAGTATTATTGAAAAGGGCGTTCAGGTAAATACGCGAGTAAAGTGCATTGGACAAACGGGTGTCGAAATGGAAGCTTTAACTGCTGCCAGCATAGCTCTGCTAACCATTTACGATATGTGTAAAGCTGTTGATAAATCGATGATAATAAGCAAGATTACGCTTACAGAAAAAACTAAAACTGATTTAAAATAACCAGATCAGCAGACTTTAGATGTGAGATGTGAGATTGATTTACAAAATCAGAAAAGCTTCGATTCTATAAGTCATCGATTAAAATTCATCAATTCTGAAGTTTCAACAAAATATTTAAAAGGAGATCTAAAATGAGCATAAAAGAAATAGCGGTACTCTCTGTAAATATATCTGAGAAAAAAGGAGTGATAAAAAAACCTGTTGATTCTATAGAATTGAATTCACTAGGTGTTGTAAATGATGCACATTCGGGAAACTGGCACCGTCAGGTTAGCTTGCTGGCTAAAGAAAGTATCGATAAATTTTCGGTACAAGCCAAACGCAAAATCAATTTTGGTGAATTTGCGGAGAATATAAGCACAGAAGGGCTTTTACTTCATATGACTGCTCCGCTTGATCGATTCCACATAGGTGATATGGTTTTGGAAGTGACTCAGATTGGTAAAAAATGCCATGGAGACAACTGCAGTATATTTCGTGAAATAGGAAACTGTGTAATGCCAAAAGAAGGCATCTTTTGCAGAGTTTTAAATGGAGGTAATTTGAAAGCCGGTGATGTTCTTAGCTATCATCCAAGAGTAATAAAAACAATGATTATAACTCTTAGCGACAGGGCCAGCCGAGGTGAATATGCTGATAAAAGCGGTCCCTTACTGGAGAAATTGGCTGTAGAATTATTCAAATCTAAAAACCGCCATTATAAAATCGAGAAATTTATTATTCCTGATAAAGAAGCTGATCTGACTAATTTGCTGGAAAAAGCAAAAAATGAGAACTTCGATCTTATTTTCACCACAGGTGGAACCGGAATTGGACCGAAAGATATTACTCCCGATGTAGTAAAAAAACACATCACAAAAGAGATAACAGGAATCATGGAGTTGATTCGGGTAAAATATGGAATGGAAAAGCCAAATGCATTGATTAGTCGTGGCATTGCAGGTGTTATGAATGAAACTCTAATTTATACTATGCCTGGTAGTCCAAAAGCAGTAAATGAATACTGCACGGAGATTTTTAAGACGATTGAACACTCGCTTTACATGATGAATGAGCTGGATATTCATGGGTAATTAAAATTAATTGAATTGAAGATCAGACCATTTCAAATTAATTACTCTCTGAAGTAAAATAATGTTTGGTCAGTCGTATTATTTGCCATATATTTGCACCCGTTATCACAAGAGATATCAGAGTAATGATTCTAATAATCAAAGCTCATTTAAGTATTGGAGAGATGGCAGAGTGGTCGTCCCGATAGCTATCGGGAGCGGATTATTTAAAATCAATTCCAATTAAAAAATACTGGAGAGATGGCAGAGTGGTCGAATGCGGTAGTCTTGAAAACTATTGTGCGGCAACGTACCGGGGGTTCGAATCCCTCTCTCTCCGCAATTTAGGAATCATCCTAATCCAAAAGACTGTAAATCCACTGATTTACAGTCTTTTCTGTTTTCAGCCATTTCATTCTATTACATATAAAGTCAATAGGAAGGTGTACTCTACGGTGAACAAATTTCAGAATCCACTCTGTTCACCAATCTCATCATAACAAACTGAATCAAAACAGCTTAAATAAAATTAGGATTGAAAATATATTTTCAAAACTGCTGAATTTTCATTAGATTTACTAAACATCACCACTTTAATTCTACAAATCCTACTAAAAACTGCCCTGAATGATCTAATAATATCATAGTATGAATACATTTTCAACACTAAACATTAGTTTTCTCATTCGAAAAAACAGATCTAATAAGCTCGGAGAAGCCCCTATTTACATCCGTTTCTCTATAGACAATGAACGTGTTGAAATCTCTACTGGTAGATCTATTAATCCACAAGACTGGGATAGTAAGCTAAATAAAGCTATAACTAAGAAAAAAGGTGCCGGACAACTCAATAAATTTTTAGATGTCTTAAAAAACAGCATTTATGACCACCACACAGAGATGGTGAAAAATGGTGATCTAATCTCTGCAAAGAAATTAAAAGCTCGATTTTTGGGTATAGAAGTGGAAAAAAGATCCTTAATCCAGGTTTTTGAATACCATAACCAACAGATAAAAGAATTGCAAGGGATCTCATATGCTGAAGCAACTGTAAAAAGATATATCACGACGCTTGACCATGTTAAGAGATTTCTAAAGCATCAATACAATTTAAATGACATTCCATTAATACGTCTTAAATATTCCTTTATTATTGACTTTGAACATTACTTTAAAACAGTTCGGAAATGCAACAATAACAGCACATACAAATATTTGAAAAATATGCGCAA
>JAESUW010000118.1 GCA_016760525.1 Labilibaculum sp. | reverse complement strand
ATGTTCGCAATTAACCCTAACAGTAAAAAAAATAAAAATAGAATTAGGCAACTCACTAAATTAGGAGTTATTGCTGCATAAAACGTAACGAAGTATTGTAGGTGCAAACTGGAATTTAAATAAGGAAGATTTTTTTGATGTAGAGTGGCTGGACTTGTTGAAACTGAGAACCTCTTTCGGGATAGGTGGTAATATTGCGAAAGATGCTGCTCCCTACTTAACAGCTAATTACTATACCAGTTCTCTGGTTGGAGGTACTTACGGGAATATATCATCTCCGCCAAACCCTAATTTACGATGGGAGAAAACTACAACAATAAATGCCGGAATTGATTTTTCATTGTTGAACAATCGCTTGTCGGGTTCAGTAGATGTTTATAAGAAAAAAAGTGATGATTTGTTAGCCAATCAGATGGGAGTGCCTACCGAAGGTTTTGGATACAATACACTTACTTTTAACAATGGAGCTATGGAAAACAAAGGAGTTGAGCTGAATTTGCAAGGAGAAATTTTAGCAAGTAAAGATTTTAACTGGAATGCAGGTTTTCTTTTTGCATACAATAAAAATAAAGTAACCCAAATTAATGTGGAAGCTCCTGTTTATTTTTTGCAATTGGATTATCCTCAATCTTATCCGGTTAAAGGAAATTCATTTAATGGCATATATTCATACAAATGGGCAGGATTAAATGACCAGGGAGAACCTCAAATTTACGATATTGATGGCGAAAAGACGTCTGCCGATTATACCAATATGGATAACATTCACTATTCTGGTACGACTGTTCCAAAATACAGTGGTTCGTTTATGAACAGTTTCTCATACAAGAATTTCGACCTTTCTATTTTACTTCTCTATGCAGGAGGGCATAAACTTCGAAACACAAACATATCACAAATCAACATGGCTGACCCATACAGTTCTGGAATTGTAAGTGTTACCAGTAAGGATATCAGAAACAGATGGAAACAAGCCGGAGATGAAAACAAAACAGATGTTCCTCGTTTGCTTTTTTCTGGCAATTCCTCTGAATTTAACTATTACCGGGAATCGATATACAATAATGCCGATATTCATGTATTGGATGCCTCTCACATTAAGATTCATAACATTTCCTTAGCCTATCATTTGCCTTTGAAATGGTGCGATAGGGTGAAACTGAATCGTGCCAGAATTCAGTTTAATGTAGAAAACCTGAAAATTTTTGCTTTTGAGAAAAAAGCAGAGTATATGTTGGGTGCTAAGGAGAGACCTACATTTGTTGGTGGCGTATATTTAAGTTTTTAACATTTAAAACAAGAGAATTATGAAATTTAAAATACCATACATAGCAATTGGTGCCTTATTGATTTCAATGGCACTATTCTCTTCATGCGACGAATATTTGGATGATATTCCCAAAGGAGAGAAAATACCCACAAGTTTAGCTGATTACGAAGCATTTATCCGTAACGAAAACAATCACATGAATGACGCAGCACAGGCTATAAACCTGCTGAATGATGTGTACAAGAAACCGAGTGATTTGAGCTACGTCTCTTTGACTTCCATCAACTACAATTGGATGGAAAATGAGGATAGGATTATTCAAAACAATTCAGGTGAAGCTGCTTACTATGATTCTTATACTGCTATTTCTTATTGGAATTTAATGATTAGTAGTGTACCTGATGCAACAGAGGCAAGCGATACTGAGAAGCTGGAATTAATTGCCCAGGCCAAGGTATTGCGGGCAATGAATTATTTTCATTTGACCAACTATTATGCAGAACAATATAATGAGGGAACCGCAGCGACCAAACTGTCTGTGCCCTTAATTACAAGTGCCGAAATGGGAGCACCTTCGGAGCAGATTAGCATTGCAAAAATGTATGAATTCATTCTTACCGATTTAACAGAAGGAATTTTCAATCTTCCTGTTGAAAGTACTACTTTACTCCATCCCAATTTGGGCTGTGGATATGCAATGTTGGCAAGAGTTTATTTACAAATGGGCGATTATGATAATGCTCTATTGTATGCTCAGAAAGCTTTAGATCAGAACAACCAATTGTTCAATTGGAAAGAATACTACGCCGAAAACAAAGATCAAATTGAAAAAGAAGATGATTGGTCGACAAGTTATCCTTCTATTACTCTGACAAATCCGGAGAATTACATTTTCCGTTATGGTTCTAGTACATATTCAAGCAATTCTTCACTTTCTTTAGCCAGAGCTGCGCAATTTGAAGTTGGTGATGCCCGTTTTGCCTCAAAATGGAAGGTTAAATATCAGGCACCTGATAGTATTTATTATGGAATTCGTTCTGATAAATTTAATGCCGGAGGAATTACAACTCCTGAAATGTATTACATTAAAGCGGAATGTGTGGCTCGAAAAGGTGGACAAACCAATCTGGATGAAGCAATGTTAACATTAAATACAGTGCGTGAGACACGTATTTTTGATGCAAATTACGCTGATTTAACAGCATCAACTGTTGAGGAGGCAATTGCCAGTATTCGTAAAGAAAAAGCAAATGAATACGTGCAAACAGCCATTCCTTTCTGGGACATGAAGCGATTCAATAAGGAAGCGAATTATGCACAAATAGTAACGAAAGTTTATAACAATCAAAGTTTGGAATTATCGCCTGATTCGCACATGTGGATAATGCCTTTCCCAATGGGAGCTACAAGCAATCCGGGTAATGGAACATTAGAGCAAAACACGCCTCGTTAATACAAATACTATTTTTTTCGGAGAGCTTAATTGCTCTCCGGAAAAATAAAGAACAGAGAAGTTTCAAATTGTAATCGAATGAAAATATCGTCTGATTTAAAGATTTGTGCGTAGTTCTCTGTATCTAAATTCACCAAGAATTGATTTAAAACAAGTAAAAAAGCCCGAAAATAAGATGTTTTGTTTGAGTTTACAACATTTAAACTTTATGAAATCAATCTTATCTTTTAGGTTTTATCTCTCATAATTAAATTTAAACAAATGAAAAGAAGTCTTTTAGGAATAGTTGTTATATTATGTATTTTAATGACTACAGCATGTGCACAAACTGATACAAATTACACCTTAAGTGGTGAAATAGGTGGACTGAAAGAGGGAACAAAATTGGAGCTGCTACCAGGTGCAACATGTAAAAAAGAAGAGCCTGTTGCAAGTGCAATTGTGACAAACGGAAAATTTAAATTTTCGGGTAAGTTGGAAGACCCTCGCTTATTCTATCTACAGGTATCAGGCCATTACGGGGCTATTTCTGTAATGCTTGAAAATTCAGAGATCAGTTTGAAAGCAGTTGCAAGTATCGATAGCGCTGGAGTTTATTTTACAGGTGTACAGGTAAAAGGATCAAAAAGCCACCAACTATATAGCGAAAAGTTAGCTTATAAAAAAGAATTGGATGTAGAATACGGGAAGTATCATAAAGATCATGAAGTTATTACGTCTGCTGTAAATAATGCACGCAAAAGTAAGAATAAGCTCCTGATTGATTCTTTAGAAGCAACAGCCGATTACCAGGCTTTTGCAAAAGCTGAAAAAGCATTTTTCGATAGTGTTGAGAAGAATACAAATGGGGCAATTCTGGCAAATAAAGACTCATGGTGGGGGCCATTAGTAATGTTGTCTGCATTCAGCTATTTTACCGACCAACAAGTTCCTCTTTACAAACAATTTTCAGAAGCAGCTAAAAATTCTTACTACGGTAAAGTTTTAAAGAAAGAGCTTTTCCCCGAAAGACTCGTAAACAAACAAGCACCCGAATTTACTTTGGCTAATCGGGAAGGAAAAGCCTTTACTTCGGCAGAACTAATGAAAGGCAAAAAATACATTCTAATTGATTTTTGGGCATCGTGGTGCGGTCCCTGCCGAAGAGAGATTCCAAACCTAAAACATTTGTATGAACTGTACTCTGCAAAAGGTTTGCAAATCATCAGTATTTCAAAAGATGAAGACAAAAAGGCATGGATGAAGGCTTTGGATAAAGAAAAAATGGTGTGGCCAAATCTTTTGAACCAAAATGGTGTAGATGATCTTTATTTTGTGAAAACAATTCCTGCTATTTTTCTTGTAGATGCATCAACGGGAAAAGTAATGGATGATAAACTTCGCGGAGAATCATTAGACAAAAAATTAGAAGAGCTTTTCAAGTAAATCATATCATACTTGTCTTATTTTAAAGGAACTGTTTTTATTAGCAGTTCCTTTTTTCATACTTATTCCGAAAAGTATTTAGTAAAAATAAGCATGAGTAATTTCTTGTGTCGGCACAAACCAATTGCTGCATGCTTACCCAGCGTTTGCTCTTTGTTTACCGCAGCTTTTAGCGGTAGTGTTCGCAATTTATTGCGATAAGCAAGCAAGAACACACTATAATTTATGATATTTCAATTTCCTCAGCATCGCCTTTAATTTCTTATCAGGAGTAAAAATGATTTTTGATTTTTTAATGCAGGTGGCATTCACTTCTTTTACAGTTGCTTTGCCTCCTATTCCAGTTGTCTTGCTATAGTTGCTATAGTTGGTTGGTTGGTTGGTTGGTTGATGACCAACCTATGGATTTCCTTTTTATTCTGAAAATAAACTGCTGGACTCATATTTCAAAAATGGTTTTGAAATATGAGTAAAATAATAATTGCAGGTTCAGTCATATCCATTAACAAATCTTAACAAAAATTTCTAAATTTCTTTTCACCCTTTCTGTGTTTATTGTTGTCTTTAGTTTAATTAAGGATATATTTTAGAATAGAAACAGCAAACAAAACACTGAATATGAGCAGGAAAATTATAGGTTTAGTCATTTTATTAATGATGGTGAGTGGCGTGTCTTTCGGACAAATTTTAACTCCATCGAAATGGAAAGTAGAATTATCGAAACAAGAAATTAAAGTTGGAGAAGTTGTTGATATTGTTTTTAAAGCAACAATTGATAAGACCTGGCATTTGTATTCAAATGACTTTGATCCTGAACTGGGACCGATTTTAATTGAGTTTGATTTTGAAAAGAATGAAAGCTATGAGAGAATTGGAAATGTGAAGCCAATAAATGCCAAAAAGCATTACGATAAAATATGGGAAGGAGAAGTAAGCTATTTTGAGAACACGGCAGAAATGCGTCAGAAAATCAAGGTGAAGAGTCTTCCATTAAAAATGGCAGGAAGCTTCGAATTCCAAACCTGTTCTGATGTAAGCGGACAGTGTGTAATGGGCGATGATGAGTTTGAAATTACTTATCCTGCTAACTAAAATAGAACTATTATCAAATTTTTTAATCACACCAATACTTTATACCATTTTACAGACAAATTTACTCACAGGTATAATGCCGGTAGATATTTAAAACTCAGTGATAATCCCGATTTTTCGGGAGAAATTAATGAGTAATTTTAAATACTAATCGGTATTACAGGAGTTTAATCAATTAGCATATCGATTAAATAACTGAATTTAAAAGCCACCTGTCAGGTGGTTTTTTTATTGGTCTCAATTTTAGTTAAAACTATGCACTTTAGTGCATCTGCTTTCAGCTTCTATAAACTTTTTATAGCTTGAAGTAGGGAGTCCACAGTT
>JAESUW010000192.1 GCA_016760525.1 Labilibaculum sp. | reverse complement strand
GGAGTGATCTTAAATCAGTTTTTAACTATATTTGAAGATCGGGTCAGGCTAAACGCCTAACCCTATAAATTTCATTTACACACTTTGCGGGATAGTGTCAATCAGAATAAAAAAAAAGGATGTTCAAAATAATGAACACCCTCTTCTATTTTTTAAGACTCTTGACCTTTCGACAATTTGACTCTTCTATATCTTATTGATTCTTAACTGTAACAAGAGCTACCATTTCTTTGGCCTGATCTACGCAAGTAAAAACATTGTTACCAATAGAATTGTATACTAAAGTGACACCCATTCGTCGGTACTCACGACTTGTTGGTTTCCCAAACAAACGCAAATCAGACTTGGCATAACCGGCGGCTTTCTCTACTCCTTCAAAGTAAGGATTAGCTCCTTCTTGATGTGCAAGAATTACTGCACTTGCTCCTACTCTTTCCAATGTAATCTCCGGAATAGGCAAACCCAGTACGGCACGACAATGCAATTCGAACTCGTTAAAATTTTGTGTGCCGGCAAGTGTTACCATGCCGGTATCGTGCGGACGAGGCGACAACTCGGAGAAAACAACTCCATCTTCGCAAATAAAAAATTCAACTCCCCAAAGACCTGCTCCCCCTAATTCGGCGGTTACTTTCTTTGCCATTTCCTGAGCCACCTTTACATCGGCATCGGAAATTACAGCAGGCTGCCAGCTTTGCTGATAATCTCCACGCTCCTGAACATGACCAATGGGTGGACAGAATAGCGTTGAACCATCCTTTTGGGTAACAGTAAGCAAAGTGATTTCAGAAATAAATTTCACAAATGCTTCCACAATCACATCGCCGGAATCGCCACGACCTTTAGAACCAGCAATGTTCCAGGCTTTTTCGATATCCGCTTCGCACTTAATTACCGATTGACCTTTTCCTGATGATGACATTAATGGTTTTACTACGCAAGGCATTCCCACCTCGGCAACCACAGTATACATCTCATTCAACGAGCCTGCATACAAATATTTTGCAGTACGTATTCCCAAGTCTTTGGCTGCCAAATCGCGAATAGCTCTTCGATCCATTGTGAAGTTAGCTGCTTTTGCACTCGGTACTACCTGAATACCTTGTTTTTCGTAATCGTAAAATCGTTCGGTACGAATTGCTTCAATTTCCGGCACAATTAAATCTGGTTGGTGCTTGGCTACAATCCTATCTAGAGCATCGCCATCGAGCATGTTAATTACCTCGAATGCATCGGCAACCTGCATGGCAGGAGCTCCTTCGTAACTATCTACAGCAACTACATTTTGTCCCAATCGTTGAGCCGCAATTACAAACTCCTTCCCTAGCTCACCAGAGCCCAATAGTAAAATCTTCTTTACCATAAAATTACTTTCAATTTATAAGAAACTGCTTAACAATTTATCCCTTAGCTTTTTTACAAGCCAAAAACCTCACATAAAAATTTCTAAAATAAATTTAAACAGCTTCTAAATGGATTTATAGAATTAATGTTTGGTTGTTAGCCCGCAAAATTACATCAATTTTTCTATTATGCATATTCTCACAAAGCAATTTTAACGCAAGCCAACTTATCCATCTGCTTAATGTTTGGGAAGGCATAAGCCAAAAAATTCACATGAGATATACAAGAATTAAATTTCAGTTTCATTTTCAATAATTTACAGTGAATAGTATAGTATCCTTAGATTCGTGTACTTGGTGTGATCATTTTAAATGTCTATTCTTCAATATATGTCCAAAAGCACTTTACAATCTAATATTTGTATTATTTTTGTTGCCTTATTTTACTTTGAGATCTACCCTGATCCGTTTCCATAAAACTAATGAGTTTTATATACAATGATTAATACCCGTATGGAATCATTCATCTGACTAAAAATGAATTACAACAAGCTTATAAAAATTCTTAGCTCGATTGAGCAAGTACCTGCACTGTATTACCTTATTAAGTGGCTTTTAATTTGCATATTTTTGGGGGCTATAGCGGGTAGTATTTCTGCATTTTTTCTTTTAAGTCTTGAATGGGTTACAGATTGGAGAGAAAGCCATCTTTGGATAATTGCTCTGCTTCCGGTAGGTGGTTTTATCATTGGTTTGTCTTATCATTTATATGGAAACAGCGTTGTGAAAGGCAACAACTTACTGCTTGAAGAATTTCATTCTCCGAAAAAGATCATTCCCTTTCGAATGGCTCCCTTGGTATTGTTTGGTACTCTTTTGACTCATTTTTTTGGTGGCTCGGCCGGACGAGAAGGAACAGCGGTACAAGTAAGCGGGGCTATTGCCGATCGTTTTACTAAAGTATTTAACTTATCGAAGATAGATCGTAAAATTGTTTTGATTGCCGGTATTAGTGCTGGTTTTGCATCTGTTTTTGGAACGCCTCTGGCAGGTGGAATTTTTGCTCTTGAGGTTTTAATTTTGGGAAGAATTAGATTAGATGCCATTATACCAAGTTTTATGGCCGCCATTTTGGCCGATTATTTTTGTCGGATTTGGGACGTTTCTCATTCTCATTATTCCATAAGTTCTGTTGTTGAAATGAACCCCGAAAATTTACTTTGGTCCCTTCTTGCAGGGATAATTTTTGGATTAGTCGCAATGCTTTTCTCAAAATCAACTCATTTTTGGAGCAAGCTGTTTGCCAAGTACATAAAGTATCCACCTTTGCGACCGGTAATAGGCGGTGTACTATTAGCAATTGCTATTTATGCAATTGGATCCACAAAATATATTGGATTGGGACTTCCTACCATTGCCGATTCTTTTACGATCAACCTAAACTCATACGATTTTCTGCTTAAGGTATTATTTACCTCGTTTACACTGGGTGCTGGCTTTAAAGGCGGCGAAGTAACCCCTTTGTTTTACATAGGAGCTACCTTAGGAAATGTTTTAATTTGGTTTATACCATTACCCATGAGTTTGCTGGCAGGAATGGGCTTTGTTGCAGTTTTTGCAGGAGCTACAAACACGCCTCTTGCCTGCACCGTTATGGGACTTGAATTATTTGGAGTCGAAGCAGGTGTTTTTCTTGCTATTGCCTGCAGCACTTCCTATCTATTCTCAGGACATTCGGGAGTGTATTCGTCGCAAATTATCGGAAGTCCTAAAAGTACAAATTACACCAATGAAAAAGGACTTCAACTATCTGAAGTTACACGCAAAATATTTCAGAAATAACAGATGTAACATGTGTTCGAATTTATTTGGAATAATTGATACCAAAGAAATCTTTTTCTAGTTTTCACTGATATTGCTTTCTACCAACTCATCAATTGGTTCCCCTTGCCGATATCGATATATATTCTTTCTTTTGTTTTCTTTTTCTGTAACTATTCAGTTTACTATAGAGCTGCAATTTCACAAAGCTTATTCCAGGGATTTATCCCTTGTTTTAAAGCCGTGTCAATACATGATCTAAGGGTAGCATAATTTTCAGCACCCTTAAATGATTTGAAAAAACCACTGACCTTTTGTTTTACTTTTACATTTCGAATAGCTCTTTCAGAAGCATTATTGTCTGGGGGGATTGTAGGATCAGATAAAAAATTGAAGAGATATGCTTTGTTTCGGATCATTCGCTTGAAGAAGGCTATTAATTCCGTCCATTGGGGATTTGGTTTGAATCTCAATAAGTTTTCAAACTCCATATAAATCTCACTAATCTTATGCTTTGGAACCTGAATATATTGTTTTGCCAATTGGGTAGCTCTTAACAACAGATCGTTGAATTTTAGCGTCCATGTTTGTAAGGGGTATTTTTGACTCAATCCAATTAACTCGCGCTGCAAATGTGCCGTACACATTTGATGATTCATGGCATTTGTTTTGAAGTAAGAAGGCCAACAATCTGTAACTAAGGTTGCGTTTTCAAAATTGTTACCAAACAAATCTATAATGGCATTATAGCCTCTGTTTCTATGCACACCAATAAAGGTATACTCTGGATTTTGAAAAGTCCAGTACCAATGGTTATCTCCATTGATATTGGCTCCTGTTTCATCTGCTCCAATAACCTTAGATTTCATCACTGCAGCCTTAATTCTGAGATGTTCAGCTTCAGCCTTTTTAGACATTTTATCCATCAGATAACAAATGCCACCTTCGGATAGGTTGACCTGTAGTATTTCTCTGAAAAATTCATGCATTCTCTCAACAGGAAGGTATTGACGAGCGCTCATGTAAGCCACTAAACTTTGAATATTTGCACCATAACTAACGGGTGATTTTACTGAACCCGGATAAGCTGATTTAGTACAGTGTCCACAGCTACATTGCTTGGAATAAATTCTATGCTCGGTAACAATCTGACGAATTTCAGGAAGATCAATCACCTGGCGTCGTCCTGAAAAACTAGATGCAGATTCGGACAAACTACGACCACAGTGCTCACATGCTAAAGGAAAATGATTTTCAGTAAGGTCTGGATTCTCTTGCATTTTTAAGGTCGAACCTTTATGTCCAGCTTGCCCTCCAGGTTTTTTACCGGAAGCTTTACGAAGACTATTCGTTCGTTTGATTTTAGTCATATCGCTCGAAGGAGGCATGCTGCTATTACTACTATCTTTTCGATGTTTCAGAGATGTCAGTTGATTCCTGAGGTCTTGGTTGTCTTTTTTAAGAATCTGATTCTCCTGTTTCAACAGTTTGTTTTCCTGTCTAAGCTTTCTATTATCCTTTTTTAACGTCTTGTTCTGATCCTTTAAGACACAAATTTCAGATTCATGTTTATTACAAAGCGTACGAACTTCTTCAATAGATCGAAGAAGTTCTGAGATATCAGGTATGTTGGATGTGTTTTTCAATGACAAATAGTTGAAACAAAGATCTCGTCTTTATTCCATACACCCCAACAAGAATAGACTGAGTTATTAAGATTTTACCTGCGAAGAGCAAAACTTATAAACAATTGATGTCAAAAAAGTGCTTTTTTGAATTTGAGACTGAATAGTTACCTTTTTCTTATTTTTTAATCTACAAGAAAGGGCTTGCTTTTCCATAAATGATGCCCTTCGTGTGCTCACAATGCACTGCTTCACCAGAAGAGGTGCCTTCTGCCCTCTCGTAACAGGCTTAATACCAACATCCATAAAAACAACGAAAGCCGACAATAAATATTCTCTCAATTTTAAAACAACATTTCCCACCGACACAGCATATTCTTCTAACAGAGCATTAAGTTAAACCATGAATTTGCTTTCACAAAACAACAGCCCATCTTTTTGTTTACATAAGATCCATAATGCTAGTAAACATAGCGAATTGATACATATATTTTTTATGATTTACTTACAGAATGTATCTTTGATGTGTTGACTTACATGTGTTGACTTACAACATTATCCCGTGAATGTTCTCGTTTCCAGTTGTTGTGATTTGCTTACAGTAACATGTTCCATGATCTCCTAATTTAAAATAATCAATCATGCATGTATCTTTGATGTGTTGACTTACAACGATCACGAAAATCTGAACAAACACACCGAAGTTGTGATTTGCTTACAGTAACATGTTCCATGATCTCCTAATTTAAAATAATTAATCATGCATGTATCTTTGAT
>JAESUW010000042.1 GCA_016760525.1 Labilibaculum sp. | reverse complement strand
ACCATAAATTAGCAAGCTCATCTACGCCTCAACTCAACATACATCGGCATTATACCATTTAGCTTTATAGCCAAGCCTAAAGTCCATTTGGTATAAGACATTATGACAATAGTTCCTTTACTTTATCAGCAATAGCTTTCCCGTCTGCTTTTCCTGTTAATTCTTTTGAGGCCATTCCCATTACTTTTCCCATATCTTTCATAGAAGAAGCACCTGTTTTAGTAACAATTGCCTGAACTGCCACAGTTAACTCTTCTGCAGATAATTGAGCAGGAAGATAAACTTCTAAAAAGCTTAACTCTAAAAGCTCTTTATCTGCTAAATCTTCACGACCACCAGATTTAAAAATACTTGCAGAATCTTTACGTTGCTTAACCAATCGCTGAATAATTTTAAGTGCTGAATCTTCATCGATTTCACTTGCACCCGTTTTTGTCATTTCCATAATAAAAGCCGCTTTAACTGCTCGAAGAGCTTCTAACTTTTCTCTTTCTTTCGCCTTCATGGCGGTTTTTATATCCGAATTGATCTGTTCTAATAAGCTCATTATTCTGTATATTTTAATTTTAAATCTGTCTTACTAACTATTCATCATCTAGTTTGAATCGGATAATTTTACCCGATTGAAAGTTATGATCCCCTAAATTATTCAATTTTCGTTTGTAAGCCGGGATGTTTTCAATTTCATCAATTTCAGTATCCTTCAAATCTGTCAAGATCAACTTATTATCTTCCAATTTGTCTTCTTCTTCTTCCAGATGCATTTTCACTTGTTCCGCAACACTACTACGCCCTCTTCCTGCTTTAAAAGATTCAGGTTTTGGACTTATATTCTCTTCTGGTATTAAGCCATTATCAAAGCCAGTTGCAATAATTGTAACAGAGACCTTATTCTCCAATGAGAAATCCTGACCCGTTCCCCAAATAATAGAAGCATAATCGCCAACAGCTTCCTGAACGTAGTCGGTTATTTGACCAACCTCATCCATGGTTACTTCATCCTCACCCGAACTAATATTTAGAAGAATATTTCTAGCACCTCTAACATCATTGCTATTCAACAATGGCGATGTAAGAGCTCCTCGAATGGCATTAACAGCACGATTCTCACCTTCGGCAGAAGCAGATCCCATTACAGCAACACCACTATCAGTCATTACCGTTTTTACATCTTCAAAGTCAACGTTTATATAACCGTGAAGAGTTATGATTTCGGCAATTCCTTTGGCCGCAGTAGCCAATACATCATCGGCCTTCGAAAAGGCTGTTGACAACTTTAAATCGCCATAAATTTCACTCAGTTTTTCATTATTGATCACTAAAAGTGAATCTACATTCTCTTTTAGTTTATTAATACCTGCAATGGCTTGATGCAATCGCTGACGTCCTTCAAACCGGAATGGAATTGTAACAATACCAACGGTTAAAATCCCCATGTCTTTGGCCGCTTTTGCGATAACAGGAGCAGCTCCTGTTCCGGTTCCACCTCCCATTCCTGCAGTAATAAAAACCATTTTTGTATTATCCGCAAGCACCTCATTTATATCTTCTAAATTCTCAATTGCAGATTGCTCACCTCGTTCAGGCTTATTTCCTGCTCCCCGACCTTCAGTAAGTGATTCCCCTAACTGAATTTTCACAGGAACTTCACTTGTTTCAAGAGCTTGGGCATCGGTATTGCAAATAATAAAATCTACATCCTTTATGCCCTGCTTGTACATATAATTTACAGCGTTACCACCACCACCACCAACACCGATCACTTTTATAATCGACGATTCGTTTTCCTGTAAGCTAAAATCAATTAAATCCTCAGTCATTAATATCTAAAATTATCTTTTACAATTTCTCGTAAGCTATAAGCTACATCGAAGAATCATTATTATCAAAAATCTGTGTAAACTTATCTTTAAACCAATTGTCCAGGCTTCCTTTTTTGTGTTCGGTATCTTCTGCTTCTTTCTCTTCCTTCACCGGAATAGGATCCTTACTTACAGTTACAACTTCTTTTTCCTCTTCAAGCTCAGAATAATCCTCACGAACTTCCTCTGAACGTTTTCTCATTAACTCTTCCCTTCGTTGCTTTTCATCCCGTTTCTTCGTTGCGAAAACCTCCTCAGCTTCGGCAGGGTTCTCAATAATCAATTCCAATTTAGGAGCTTCTTCCCGAATCGATTTTCTTGGTTCAATATTCAATTCAGGAATAGGACTTTCAGAAAACCCAGTCGCAATAATCGTTACGCCTAACTCATCATCCATTCTATCGCTATTGCCATTTCCCCAAATAATACTCACCTCATCACCTACAACATCATGAACGTAATCGGTAATTATACTTACCTCTTGCATGGTCACCTCATTTTTACCCGAGATGATATTTAATAAGATATTTCGAGCGCCACATATATTATTACTATTTAATAATGGAGAAGTAAGAGCTTCCTCAATAGCGCGAATAGCTCTGTCTTCCCCTGATGCCGAAGCCGATCCCATCACTGCCACACCACTATCACGCATCACAGTTTCCACATCGGCAAAATCGACATTTACATAACCATGAACAGTAATTATTTCCGCAATACTTTTAGCTGCAATAGATAAAACATCATCGGCCTTTGCAAAGGCATCCGACAATTTCAAATCACCATACATCATCCGTAACTTTTCGTTATTGATGATTAGAAGTGCATCAACATGCTTTTCTAAATTGGCTATGCCTTCCATGGCCTGCTCAATTCTTCGCTTTCCTTCGAAACGAAAAGGAATGGTTACTATTCCAACTGTAAGCACACCTTGCTGTCGGGCTGTTTCTGCAATAATAGGAGCGGCACCTGTTCCAGTTCCCCCGCCCATGCCTGCAGTCACAAATATCATTTTAGTTTTCTGACTTAAAACTTTATTGATATCATCAATACTCTCAAGTGCAGATTCTCTCCCTCTTTCCGGCTTATTTCCAGCACCTCTTCCCTCGGTAAGCAATTTACCCAGCTGCACCTTAATGGGCACCTGGCTGTTCTCCAGGGCTTGAGAATCGGTATTGCAAATTACAAAATCAACCCCAGTGATTCCTTCTTTTAACATGTGATTAACAGCATTACTTCCACCGCCACCCACACCAATCACTTTAATAATGGATTTCTCTTTAGGTTCAAAATCAACCGGTAACAATTCGTCAATCATGATGTCACAAGTATTAGGGTTACAATAATTTTATTTACATTTTTGAATCATCCATATCAAATAAAGCACCAAAGAATCTCTGTAATCCTTTCTTTTGGCTTGTTTTATTCTTTTGTGCATTCTGATCTGATATTCTTTTAACAGGCTTATTCAGACCTTTTAACATCAATCCTATTCCTGTTGAATAAATTGGCTGATTCAATGTTTCATCCAATATAATTTTAGTCGAAGTCTCAGGATATCCGATGCGAACATCAATTCCTGTTTGTTTTTGTGTTAGTACATCCAGATTTGTCAATAATGCACCACCACCAGTCAATACGATTCCTGCACCAATCTTATCGTACAAGCCGGTAATTTCAATTTGAAATTTAATGCTATCGATAATTTCCTCCATTCGGCATTGAATGATTTGCGCCAAAGTTTTAAAAGAAATTTCTTTCGGATCCCAACCTCCAACACTTGGAATGGTAACCACTTTTTCTTCTTCAACCATATCGGCAACCGCTTCACCAAACTGAATTTTTAAAGCTTCGGCCTGCTTAATTAGTACCGCACAACCTTCCTTTATGTCGCGTGTAACAATATCACCACCAAAAGGGATAACCGCAGTATGTCTAAGTATGCCATCAAAATAGACGGTAATATCAGTGGTTCCACCACCAATATCAACTAAAACAACTCCTGCTTCCTTTTCTTCTTCGCTTAAAACAGCCAATGAAGAGGCCAGCGGTTCCAATACTAATTCTTCTATTTCCAAACCAACTTCCTTCACGCATTTCTCAATATTGCGTGCAGAAGCAGTTCTTCCAATAATAATATTAAAATTGCCATCTAATCTTCTACCAGCCATTCCTATTGGGTTACGAATACCGGCTTCTTTATCAACCACATAATCTTGCGGAATAACATGTAATATTTGTTCTCCTACCTCAATTGGAATTCTAAAATTTTCACTAACGATTTCATCAATATCCAATTTAGTTATTTCACCAATCCCATTTTGGATGTATTTAAATTGTCTATTTTTAATACTACGAATATGTTGTCCCGCAATACCTACATAAACTTTAGAAATCTCCTTGTTTGTTTTCTCCAACAATCGATCAACAACCTCACGAATAGCTCCAATTGTATCCTCGATACTGTGAATCACTCCTCTCTTAACGCCTCTCGATACGATTTTCTCCATACCGATAATTCTCAACTTCCCATCAGAGTCTACCTCTCCCATAATGGCCACAATTTTTGTTGTGCCAATGTCGATAGCTGCAATTATATTATTTCTATTAGTCATTTCAATTCTTTTTTGTGCAAACTACCTGATCCTTATACTTCAAATTGATTTTTGTATATGTATTCCAACCTTTTTTTGAAAATCCTTTGGTATACAAAGCACTCAATTTTTGAAATTTTCGTTCGTAGTTTTCTATACTCCCCAATTCTATTTTATGAGCTCCAACACGAGGAATTAAAATATACTCCTTGTTCTTGTCTACATATATCTGAGTGATCTGCGACTTCCAAAATTCATCATTTGTAATAAACTTTACCAGCTCAAACAGTTCTTCTTTTATCAACTGATCATTTACTGCCCCTGAAACCACTAAAACCCTTGACGTAAAATTTGTGGACAAAGGCATTTTCTTTCCTTCGGCATCAATATAATAACCATTTCCAGCTAAAATTCTAACAATTGGATTCCGCTGTTTAATATCGATAATTAGTTTACCCGAAAGAGAATTATACACTTCCGATTTTTTCACATATGGAAGCTTATCAATCAAATCTTCCAGTATTTCTTTATTAATCCCCGAAACAGCTGCTCCCACAATTTCCGGATATTTCTTTTTAATAATTCTTTCAACATCTGCATCACGAACAAATCCCCTTTTCACACTATCAACAACGTTCACACTAGTGCCCGAAATTACAAGCTTCTCCGATTTGCCATTAACAAAAGAAAAAACCACAATTAAGTATACAAATAAGCATACCCAAACTAATATGTTTGCAACTTTTTTCAGCATTCTAATCGCTCACTAATTAGGTTTTTAATCGGCTCTACCAACTTGTCAATATCACCTGCTCCTAAAGTTAATAAAACTTCAAAGTCTTTCTCTCTCAAAAGCTCTAACAATTCTTCTTTTTTGCACAATTTAGAAGGCACTTGCAGGTTTTTAAATATAATTCCCGAAGTAACTCCTTCAATTGGTAATTCTCTTGCCGGATAAATATCCAATAAAATTACTTCATCCAATAAATTTAAACTTGCGGCGAAGCCATCTGCAAAATCTCTTGTTCTGGTATATAAATGCGGTTGAAAAATTCCAGTTATCTTCTTTTCAGGATACAATTCCCTTACCGATGAAATACTTTCCCATAACTCCTTTGGATGATGTGCATAATCATCAATAAAAACCATTTTTTCATTTCTAATGTGATAATCAAATCTTCTTCTTACCCCTTTAAAAGTTGAAAGTGCTTTTCGTAATTCAGCCTCTTCTACACCACAAAGTAAAGCAACAGCAGATGCAGCAATTGCATTTTCCACATTAATCTTCCCTGGATACGAAAACAATAATTCCTTGATTACTCCATCGGGATACACCAAATCAAATTGGTAAAATCCTTCTACTAATTTTATATTCTCAACGTAAAAATCCGCTTTCCCTTCTAATGAATATGTGTAAGCCGTTAGTTGATCATGATCAAGAACCAGTCCTTTTTTATGAACAAGTATTCCTCCCTCTTTAACCTGATTTACAAACTGCTGAAAACTCTTTTCCAATTCATATTTATCTCCGTAGATATCCAAATGATCTGCATCCATTGAGGTAATGAGAGCCAAATACGGATGCAATTGCAGAAATGAGCGATCAAATTCATCAGCCTCCAGAATCATCCAGTCACTATCCTTAGACAGCAATAAATTGGATTGATAGTTTCGGGAAATTCCTCCTAAAAAAGCATTGCAGCCTAAAGCTGATGTTTTAAATATATGTGATGTTATTGTTGAAACTGTAGTTTTACCATGAGTTCCAGCTATACCAATTCCATTCAAATTATCTGAAAGTAATCCGAGTACCTGTGATCGCTTTTTAATTGTAAATTGCTGTTCCTGAAAATAAATCAACTGAGGATGATTTACAGGAATAGCCGGTGTATAAACAACTAAGGTATCTTCTTTTGATTGATACATAGTAGGAATATTATTAACATCCTCTTGAAATGTTATTCCAATTCCTTCTTCGGATAATTCTGCAGTAAGCTGAGTTGCCATTCGATCGTAACCAAACACATTCTTCCCAATGGAATTAAAATAACGGGCAATAGCACTCATTCCAATTCCACCAATACCAATAAAATAAATATTTTTATAATCCTCAATCCGCATAATCTATATCAATGCAATTATTTGTTCTGCAATTTCATCAGCAGCATCAGGCTTAGCCAAAGCCTTACAATTAAACGAAAGTTCAGCTAATTTTTCAGTATCATTTATCAAATTTAATGCTACATGAACCAATTCACGTTCAGCATCAATATCTTTTACCATTATCGCTGCATTTTTATTTACCAATGCCATGGCGTTCTTGGTTTGGTGATCTTCAGAAACATTTGGAGAAGGCACCAAAATACAAGCTTTCTCGACCAAGCAAAGTTCAGAAATTGTACCTGCACCAGCTCTGGATATAACCATATCGGCAGCAGCATAAGCCAAATCCATTCTTCCTAAAAAATCAAAAACCTTTAATCCGGGAACATCCCAGTTTTTCAATTCTTCCCGAACCTTTTCAATGTAAAATTTCCCTGTTTGCCAGATTACCTGAACTTCAGACTCGGAAATCTGTGAAAGAGAACCCAGAACACTATTATTAATTGTTCTGGCACCCAAACTACCTCCAACAATTAAAATGGTTTTTTGATCAGGATTTAATTGAAAATGATCCATTGCCTCCTGTCTTTTCGAAGCAATATCCAATAAGTCTTTTCGAACAGGATTTCCTGTTAATAATATTTTATCAGCAGGAAAAAACCGCTCCATTCCTTCGTAAGCAACACAAATTTTCTTTGCTTTTTTAGCCAGAAGCTTGTTGGTAATTCCTGCATAAGAATTCTGCTCTTGTATAACTGTTGGAACTCCCAATCTAGTCGCAACATGTAAAAGAGGTCCGCTTGCATATCCTCCAACACCAACTACCGCATCAGGTTGAAATCCTTTTACTATAGCTTTTGCTTTCCAAATACTTCGAAGCAATCGAGAAAAAAATTTCAGATTCTCTTTTGAGAAACTTCTTTGCAATCCGCGAATTGGTAATCCTATTATATCATAACCTGCGGCCGGAACTTTCTCCATTTCCATTTTACCTTCGGCACCTACAAATAGAATTTCACAATCGCTATGCTTTTTTTTAAGTGCATTTGCAATTGATATGGCAGGAAAAATATGTCCGCCGGTACCACCACCACTTACAATTATTTTAATTTTCTCCTTCATTCAATTTTGCTTCTTCGTTCAATTTTTCTTCCTCATTCACCCAATTACTTACACTCAATATCATGCCAAATGCAGCACTGGTAAAAATTAATGATGTTCCTCCCATACTTACCAAAGGTAAAGGTTGCCCCGTTACCGGGATTAGATTTACAGACACAGCCATATTTGTCAATGCCTGAAAAACGATACTCAAGGCTAAGCCAATCACAAGAAATGCGGGAAAAGTCCGATTGCATTTCCTCACAATCAAACCGGCCCGGTACATTAATATAAGATAAAAAGCCAGTATAACAAAACCTCCAATCCATCCCATTTCTTCCAGAATAATGGCATAAATAAAATCGGAATATGGATGTGGTAAAAAATTCCGCTGCGTGCTATTCCCAGGAAATTTCCCAAAAATACCACCTGAAACAACCGCAATTTTTGCTTGTTCTACCTGATAATTCTGACTATTATTTACATTCGTTTCATCTTTATCGAAAAAGTTGACGATTCGACTGCGTACTGTTTGAACACGTCCAATACTCGGTAGCAGTGGTGCCAAAACAATCAGCATAATTACCAATCCTAAAACAACACCAACCGAACCTAATAAATATTTTTTGGCTACCCGCCCTATAAACATCAACAAATAACATACTCCACCCAACAAGACCGAGGTTGAAAAATCATCCAAAAAAATCAGTAAACACACAATTCCTACAGGAATAATAATTTGCCAGAAAGCCTCTTTTTTACAAGAATCTTCGGCCTGATATCGTGATAATGTTCTGGAAACATGGAGTATTAATGCGAGCTTTGCGAGTTCCGATGGTTGAAAATTGAATCCAATTCCTGGTATTGTAATCCATCTTGAAGCATCGTTTAAATTGGTCCCGACGAGTTTCGCTAAAATGAGCAAACCAATAGAAATAACGAGAACCAAATTAGCCGAACTGGAATAAACTGTATAGGGAATCCTATGAATTACGTAAATAATCATGTAACAACCACCCAAAAGAATCAATTGCTTAATAAAAAAATAGGACGTATTCCCTCCCTTTACTTTATAAGCAAGAGTTCCGGTTGAGCTATAAACAACCAGTAAAGAAATCATGGACAAAAAGAAGATAATGATCCAAATGGTCTTATCTCCTCTTAAGTTTAAATTCTTTAACAACTTTGCCATCTCTTCAATTTATAGATTTCTAACCTCTTCTTTGAACTGATTACCGCGATCTTCATAATTCTTGAACAAATCGAAACTTGCACAAGCTGGTGATAACAAAACAATATCTTCCTTATTGGCGATATGATATGATTGTTTTACTGCTTCATTCATTGATCCGGCATCAACAATCACATCCACTTTGCCATCAAATGCATCATGAATTTTTGAGTTATCAATACCCAGACATATAATTCCTTTCACTTTTTCTTTCACCAAATCAGCTAGAACAGAGTAATCGTTGCCTTTATCAACACCACCAACAATCCAAACAACCGGCTCTTCCATACTTTCTAAAGCGTACCAGGTAGAGTTGATATTCGTAGCTTTTGAATCATTAATAAATTGAATCCCTCTAACCCGAACAACTTTTTCGAGACGATGATCGACTCCTTGAAAATCACTTAAACTTTCTCGAATTACTTCTTTGCGGATTTGTAGTACACTACCTGCAATTCCAGATGCCAAGGAATTATATACGTTGTGAATTCCTGGTAAAGACAAATCTTTTTTATCCATAGAAAATAGGTTTTCGTTGTATTGAATTTTTAAAAGTTCGTTCTCAATCCATCCGCACATTTCCTTTTCTTCCTGAACAGAAAATGGCAATAATTGAGCTAGAGTGTCGCAATTCATTAGTTCATTTTTGATGATTTCATCATCTGTGCAAAACACGAAAGAATCCTCAGACCTCATATTTTGTAAAATTCTGAATTTTGAATTGATATAATTTCCCATCTTATAATCGTACCGATCCAAATGATCTGGCGTAATATTCAATAATATTGCAATATTGGCTCTAAAATCATACATTCCATCAAGCTGAAAACTACTTAGTTCGACTACATAGTGCGTAAAATCTTTTTCTGCGACTTGCCAGGCAAGACTCTCACCGATGTTGCCTGCTAAACCAACATGCAAACCAGCCTTTTTTAGCATGTGATACAAAAGCAAGCTTGTTGTTGTTTTTCCATTGCTGCCGGTAATACAAATCATCTTTGCATCGGAGAATCTTCCTGCGAATTCAATTTCTGAAACAACCGGAATATTTCTTTCAATCAGCTTAACAATTAAAGGTACCGTGTCCGGAACACCCGGACTTTTCACTACTTCATCTGCCGAGAATATAAGAGATTCCGTATGTTGCTTTTCCTCAAAATCAAGCTTATATTTATTCAGCGCCATCTTGTACTTGGGGCTGATCTCTCCAAAGTCCGAAACAAACACATCAAAGCCTTTTGATTTAGCTAACACAGCCGCACCAACACCACTTTCCCCTGCACCTAATATGACGATTCGTTTTGTCATTTGCACTTATCTAATTTTTAAAGTTACGATTGTTATTATCGCTAAAAATATTCCAATAATCCAAAACCGAGTCACAATTTTTGGCTCTGGATATCCCTTCATCTGATAATGATGATGAAGTGGCGCCATTTTAAAGATCCTTCTCCCTTCACCAAATTTTTTCCTTGTATATTTAAACCAAGAAACCTGTATCATTACTGAGATATTCTCAACAAGAAATATTCCGCATAAAATAGGAATCAACATTTCTTTGTGAATAATAATAGCAAATACTGCTATGATTCCACCCAGAGAAAGACTTCCTGTATCTCCCATAAATACTTGTGCCGGATACGAATTGTACCACATAAATCCGATGGTTGCTCCAATAAAAGCCGCAATAAAAATTACGAGTTCACCAGAATTTGGAATATACATGATATTCAGATAATCGGCATATACAACGTGACCAGACACATAGGCCAATATTCCCAAGGTTGCACCAATAATGGCTGATGATCCTGTTGCCAGACCATCTAAGCCATCGGTAATATTAGCCCCATTTGAAACTGCTGTCACAATAAATATGGTAATGATTATAAAAACCACCCAAGCTAACATTGGTGCGTGTTCTCCCCCAAAGGAAACCAACGATTCATAATCAAATTCATTGTTCTTACAAAATGGAATCGTTGTTTTTGTTGACTTAACATCTTTTGTTAAACGAGTTGTTCCCGGAACTCCGGATAAAAATCCCTCATCAACCATTTCGGTTTGAGTTCCTATTTCATCAATAGCTGTTTTTTCACGAATAACTACATCATCATTAATATAGAGGGTTAGCCCAACAATTAAACCTAATCCAACCTGACCAGCTATTTTAAACTTCCCGCTTAAACCTGCTTTGTCCTTTTTAAAAACTTTAATATAATCATCGATAAAACCAATGAAGCCCAACCAAATGGTTGTAATGATCATTAGTAATATGTAGATGTTATCCAATTTAGCAAACAGTAAAACCGGAACTATAATGGAAAGAATGATAATAATTCCACCCATAGTAGGAGTTCCTTTTTTCTCCATTTGTCCTTCTAAACCTAAATCGCGAACAACTTCTCCAATTTGTTGCTTTTGTAATAATTGGATAATCATTTTCCCAAATACAGTTGCAATAAACAAGGAGGTCATAATGGCTAATGCCGCACGAAACGAGATGTACTCAAACATTCCTGCTCCAGGAAAATCCAATTGATTTAAATATCTAAATAAATAATATAACATAGCTACAGCTTAAAAATTTCTCTTATTATCTCCTTATCATCAAAATGATGCTTAATTCCTTTTATCTCCTGATAATTTTCATGACCTTTTCCTGCGACCAAAATAATATCATCTTTGTTCGCTAACATATGCGCAGTGCGAATGGCTTCTTTCCTATCTGTTATCGCCAATACTTTTCGAGTATTATTTGCAGCTACTCCTTCTTTCATCTCCTTAATAATCTGATCAGGATCTTCTGATCTTGGATTATCAGAAGTCAGAATTACTTTATCGCTTAATTCGGCACTTATTTTCGCCATTAAGGGTCTTTTTGTTTTATCTCTATCGCCACCGGCACCAACAACCGTGATTACTTGTTCGTTTCCTGATCGTAAAGTACCAATTGTTTCCAAAACATTTTTCAATGCATCCGGAGTATGAGCATAATCGACAATAGCCATAATGCCATCCGTAGAAATGATGCTTTCGAATCTTCCATCAACAGATTTAAGTTCACTGATTCCTTTTAATACTTCTTCCTTATTTTGATTCAACAAACAAGCCGTTCCATAAACCGCAAGTAAATTGTGAGCATTAAAATCGCCAATAAAATTTGTCCATATCTCGACACCATCTATTTCTAAAAGCATACCAGTAAAGTGCTTTTCGATAACCTGACAACGATAATCGGCAAAAGAACGAGTCGAGTAGGAAAACTTATGCCCTTTCATATTCTGAAGCATTAATTTCCCATTCTTATCGTCGACATTTGTAATTGCAAATGATTTCTTCCCTAACTGATCAAAAAATGCTTTTTTCACCTTCAAATAAGTATCAAATGTTTTGTGATAATCCAGATGATCGTGAGTGATATTGGTAAAAATTCCACCTTTATAGTTCAATGCTTCAATCCTTTTTTGATCGATAGCATGCGAACTAACCTCCATAAAACAATATTCGCATCCAGCCTCAACCATTTCTGCTAATAATGCATTCAACTGCAAAGCATCAGGAGTTGTATGAGTTGCTTTTATTTCTTTTTCATCGACATAATTGCAAACCGTCGACAACAATCCAACTTTATAACCCAATTTTTTAAACAAATCATAAAGAAGAGTTGCAATTGTAGTCTTGCCATTTGTTCCAGTCACTCCTACCAATTGAATATTCTCTGTCGGTTTGTTGTAAAAATTATGAGCAATCTGTGAAAGTGCTTTCGAAGAATCTTCGACCAACACAAAGCTTGTTTCTGAAGTACTGCTTTTAGGCAATTCTTCACATACTATAACTCCAGCTCCTTTTTCAACAGCAATTTCAATAAAATCATGACCATCCGAAACGGTTCCTCGGCATGCAACAAACATGTCGCCATCTTTCACTTTTCGGGAATCAAAATGAATCTCGTTCACTTCGACATCCTTGTCTCCCTTTATACACTCTATGTTTACTGAACCAAATAGTTCATTTATATTTATTCCCATCTGTCACATTTTTAAGATAAATCAATCGTGATTCTATCTCCCTTATTAAAATAGGCTCCTGGCTGAACAGACTGTTTATTTACAGATCCCAAACCTCTTACCCTAACCTTAAGTCCTGCATTTTCTAATATATACAAAGCATCCTGAACTCCCATTCCTTTTACATTAGGAACCATAAATTTCTTAATTGTTCTGTATTTGTATTCTATAATAGAGTCTTTCCGGGAAGTCATAACCCAATCGGACTGAATATCTTTATTTGCAATTTCAATATTTAATTCATCAAACACAATATCCAAATCGTCTTTATAACCATTCAATGAAACCGGCACTTTTGGTTCGAAACTTTCCTCATCTGGTTTTATTGGATGCATTGAATAACTCATTGCATAAACTTTATCAGCTATTGTTTTAAAAACCGGTCCAGCTACCTGATTTCCGTAAAACCCTTTTGTTTTATTTGGTCGATTAATCACAACAATACAAGAATACATCGGCTCATCAGCAGGGAAATATCCAACAAATGATGCCTGGTATACCTTATCCTTATAACCTTTATTTTTATCAGCAATTTGCGCGGTTCCTGTTTTTCCGGCAATTGTATAATTCTTGTTACGAAGATTTCTTGAGGTTCCTCTTAAAACAACACCTTCCAACATACTCCTCACATGTTTAAGTGTTTCTTCCGAACAAATTCTGGATTTCAAGACTTCCTTATCAAAAGTTTGAATTACATCGCCATGATACCTCAACTCCTTAACAAATTGAGGCTTCATCATCTTGCCATTATTAGCGATTGCATTATAAAATGTAAGTGTCTGTAAAGGTGTTTGTTTCACCGCATAACCTATCGACATCCATGGTAAAGAAACTCCCGACCAAGTAGGATCGTCTGGATACTTTATGCTAGGAATCCCTTCTCCTTTTATAATAATACCCAATGGCTCATTTAATCGAAACTCATAAAGACGATTAATAAATGATCTTGGTTTGTCCTTATAATATTCGTTTACCAATTTAGAAATCCCAACATTCGATGATTTCTCAAAAGCTTCTTGCACTGTAATTTTCCCATATCCGCCATAATGAGAATCTCGCATTTTTTCTTTATAATAACTATACACACCATTGCCGGTATCAACAGAATCCATCGGCCCAACGTATCCATCCTCGAACAAAGCCATTATTGAAGCCAACTTAAATGTAGAGCCCGGTTCTGTTGCCTCACCAATAGCATAATTATAATTTTCCTTATAAGATTGAGATTTTTCGTCGAAGCCCAAATTAGCAATTGCTTTAATCGCACCAGTTTTCACCTCCATCAATACAACAGATCCATGTCGTGCGTTGTATTTTATCAACTGCTGCTCCAAAGCAGATTGAGCAACATCTTGATAATTCACGTCAATTGTTGTAATCAAATCATTGCCATCTTTTGGCTCAACCGTGTTTACAGGCAACCATCTACCCGACATTTTCTGAATAACACTAATGCCATCAATTCCTTTTAGATCACTTTCAAAAGCACCTTCAAGACCTACTTTACCAATTTGCTGATTATGATCACCGTCCAACAAATATCCGATTGTCCTGTTGGCCAGATTTAAATGAGGCTGTATACGTCTGTTTTCCTGTTCACAGATTAATCCGCCCTTATTTTGACTAAGTCGAAAAATGGGAAAAGTCTTGATTTTTTTAAGTCCGTTGTAATTGATTTTTTTTCGATGAATTAGAACGTATCGATTCGATTTAGTTCGGTACTTAGCCTTCCAAAGCATATTACGATACTCCTTAGCGGATTTATCTTTAAAAAAACGAGAAAGACACAAAGCCAAAGAATCCACATTCGAACGAAAATATGAATCGGTTAATCCAGAAGCCCGAAAATCCATTCGAAGCTGATAATAAGGCAATGAACTGGCAAGCAGTCTACCATCTGCAGCACAAATATCCCCGCGATTGGCCGTTACGATCACATCTCGTTGCGAAAGAGATTGAGCTTTACTACGCCATTTATCTCCTTCGAACAATTGCAAGCTTACCACTCTACCTACAATGAGTATTGCAAAAATAATCACCAGAGTATAGATCGCCCCAACCCGCCATATGATATCCTTTTTTATTGGCACTACTTCTCTAAATATATTTTAATTGGAGGCTCGGTTGCTTCAATCAACTCAAGCCCTTCTTTCTTTACTCTTTTTACTACTTCCGATTGTTTGCTCATATACATTAAATCGGACGC
The DNA here is from genome assembly GCA_016760525.1 of Labilibaculum sp. Classification (GTDB taxonomy): domain Bacteria; phylum Bacteroidota; class Bacteroidia; order Bacteroidales; family Marinifilaceae; genus Labilibaculum. The sequence continues at coordinate 29,832 of JAESUW010000042.1, read as the reverse complement.
TGTTGTAATCGACTCAAACCTTAGCTCCTTTAATTCTTTCTCTAAACCAACCATATCACGATAAACCCTTTCGGAACGATATCTGTTACTGATATAAAAAATCCCTAAAACGACTAAAAAAATAATAAATGGCAACTGTTGCACCACTTCAGTTTTCGTTAAAATACTTCCATCAATAAAATCCTTGATTGAACCCGACGAAGTTTCCTTCAGCTCCTCGCTAGGTTTAATGAAATCATTATATTTTTTACGAAATTTAAACATTACTTACACTGTTTTAGGCTGAGCTATTCGAAGTTTCGCACTTCGTGACCGGCCATTTAGTTCAATCTCCTTTTCACCCGGAAGAATTACCTTTCGATTAATAGCCACCAGCGGTGTTTGAATATTACCGAAGAAATCCTTCTCAGCACGACCATCAAACTTCCCATCACGAATAAAATTCTTCACCAATCTATCTTCCAAAGAATGATAAGTTATCACCACCAATCTTCCGTCAGGCTTCAACATATCCGCAGATTGCAAGAGCATTTCTTTCAAAACATCCATTTCTTGATTCACTTCAATTCGAATAGCCTGAAACACCTGCGCTAAATATTTATGTTCTTTAAACTTAGGCGTACACGGAGCAATCACTTCTTTAAAATGCTGAATGGTAGTAAAGGGTGTTTCTTTTCTTTGATTGTCTATTAAGCGAACTAGTTTCCCTGGATTTTTCACCTCTCCATAAAACTTAAAGATTCGATACAAATCCTCAACGCTATATTCGTTCAATAAATCAGCAGCTGTAAAATTTGCATCTTGATTCATCCTCATATCCAAATCTCCGTCAAAACGAAAAGAAAACCCACGCTCAGCCACATCAAATTCATGAGACGAAACACCAAGGTCAGCTAAAATCCCATCCACTTTAAGATAACCTAAATATTTCATGAAATTTTTAAAGTATCTGAAATTATGACGAACAAATATAAACCGATCATCTTTCGGTACATTCCTCTCAGCATCAACATCCTGATCAAAGCCAATCAATTTACCCGTAGTAAGATGCTTTAAAATTTCTTTTGAATGACCTCCGCCACCAAAAGTAAGATCCACATAAATCCCGTCTGGTTTAATATCCAACCCCTCGATACTCTCTCCTAGTAAAACTGGAATATGATACGTACTCATTTTATTATCTTTTAATTCAATCACAAAGGAACAACACTAAATTCTCATATTCAACGATTATACGTTATTTGAATCACCACCTAAAATCTCATCTGCCAAATCGCTAAACCCATCTTGTCCAAGAGCCGATTCTTCGTAAGTTTCAGTATCCCATATTTCAATTTTCCCATCCTGTCCGGCCAAGGTTACATCTTTTGAAAACCCAACAAATTCAAAGAATTTCTTCGGTATTAAAATCCGTCCATTTCCATCAATCAACACCTCTGCTGTACCTCTAAAAAACTCCCTCAAAAAACCTGCATGCTTCTTGTTAAAAGGATTTACCTTTGCTCTCACGATTTCTGTTTGATTCTCCCATTCTGAAATAGAATATAAATCCAAACATTTTTCATACAGATTTTTCCGCAACACACAACGACTCTCAGAACCTCCATTTAAGAGCTTCCGAAAAGCAGAAGGCAGTAAAACACGGCCTTTAGAGTCCAATCTACAAGGATAATCGCCTATAAATGTTACCATTGAGAAAATTAATTTACAATTGTAAAATTAGAGAAAATTTACCCACTTTCAACCACATATCCCCACTTTTATTGTTTTGTTGATAACTTTTCACACACGCACCAACTAATTATCATTCAATTATATTGAGATTGTTATAAAACTTGGAAAAACAATGCCAGAAAATTGCGATATTTGCTCACCACATTAAATGATTTCAAATTTTCATGCAAAAAGAGAACACTCCCGAGAGCTATTTAAAAATTGACATTGAGAAAGTTTTTTCGAGCAAAAGTGAAAAAATTTCAAAACTACTGCCCGGCTTTATAATTCGCTACCTTAAAAGAATCATTCATCAAGATGAACTTAATGATTTTTTATCACGAAGCCATAAAAAGCAAGGCATAGAATTTGCGGACAGTGTTTTAGAGGAGCTTCAGATAACTTTTGAGATTAAAGGCTTGGAAAACATTAACAAAGACGGCAAATACATTTTCGCTTCCAATCATCCTTTAGGTGGTCCCGACGGAATTATTCTAATCAGCATATTTGGCAAATACTTTCCGAAAATTAGATTTCTGGTTAACGACATCCTAATGAATATCAAAAACCTATCAAATGTGTTTGTCCCGATAAACAAACATGGAGGACAAGCTAAGGAAGCTGCAAGAATAATAGAAGATGCTTATCAATCGGAGGCAACTATACTTACTTTTCCGGCAGGTTTGGTATCCAGAAAACAAAAAGGAAAAATTGAAGATTTAGAATGGAAAAAAAGTTTTATTTCAAAGGCAAAGAAATACAAACGGGATATCGTGCCCATTCATATTGATGGAAGAAACTCTAATTTTTTCTACAATCTTGCAAATTTTAGGAAGTTTCTAGGTTTAAAATCTAATTTGGAAATGTTATATTTGCCCAACGAATTATTTAAGCAACGAGGAAAAAAATTTACAATTCGCATAGGGAAGCCAGTATCATACCAAACCTTTGACAAAAGTATGTCGTATGATAAATGGGCTGAAAAAATGAAAAAGAAAACATATAAATTGGTAAGCCAATAAATCATGTCACCTAAGATTCAATTCGTTTTATCAAATATTAGCCACAATACTATTCATTATCACTTATAATGTAAGTATTTTTGAAAATTATTTCAACTAAAAAAAAACCAAATAATAATCATCCTCAATATAAGGAACCAATACACCGACTGATGAAAGAAATTATTCCCCCTGTACCGCGAGAGGAACTCGAAAAGGAGCTGACTAAAGAAAGATTTGTACGCAAGACCAACAAGGGATCGAATGAAATCTACTGTTTCACTCATCACGACTCTCCAAAATTAATGCGAGAAGTCGGCCGATTACGCGAAATCTCATTCCGTAAAGCCGGAGGAGGTACAGGTAAAGATATCGATATTGATGATTTTGATTTGGACGAGAAACCATATCATCAATTAATTGTTTGGGATCCCAAAGACAAAGAAATTCTTGGTGGATACCGTTATATTTTATGCAAAGATGCTCCCGTTGACGAGAACGGTGATGCATATTTAGCAACCTCCAGACTTTTCAACTTTTCAGATGATTTTAAGAAGAACTATATACCTCATACAATTGAGTTAGGGCGTTCTTTTGTTCAACCTGATTATCAATCAATAAAGAAAGGGAGAAAAAGCTTATATGCTCTGGATAATTTATGGGATGGATTAGGCGCTTTAATAGTTGACTATCCTGAAATTAAATATTTCTTTGGAAAAGTAACTATGTATCCAGATTACAACAGAGATGCTCGTAATCATATCCTTTATTTTATGGGTAAAATGTTCAATGATCCAGACAATTTAGCAACCCCTACAACTCCACTGATAACCAATATGGATACGGAACAGCTGAAAAAAGATTTTTGCAAAGATACATTCGAAGAGAACTATAAAGTTCTATCGCAAAACGTTCGTAAAAATGGAGAGAATGTACCTCCACTTATCAATGCATACATGGGTTTATCACCTACAATGAAATGTTTTGGTACCGCTGTAAACACGCACTTTGGAGATGTTGAAGAAACAGGAATCATGATTACAATTGCTGATGTATATGACACTAAGGTAGAAAGACACACTTCTTCTTACCTTTCTTTATTACACATCAGGTTTCCAAAAACAAAACTGAATATCTTTAAAAAGAAATAGCCTCAAAAATATTCTGAAAAGAATGCTTTTTTAGTGACACAAACCAACAAAAAACCCGTCTTTCACAAGACGGGTTTCTTTTTTATATGAGTTTGTTCTAATAAGCTCTTTTATCACTTCCTTCGCAGTAGTTAATAAAAGAAGTATTAACCACCTTATTTCCTCCAGGGGTTGGATAATTTCCTGTAAAATACCAATCTCCTTTATTTTCAGGACACGCTACATGCAGATTTTCAATTGTTTGATAAACAATCTTCACCTCAGCATCCATCACTTCCGGGGTTAATAATACCGCAATTTTATCCGATATCTCTTCCGCAGTAAAAGGCTTATAAATTTCTTTCACAAAGTTAACCACCTCTTCTTTAGGTAAGTTTTCCTGAGCTTTACATTTCTTATAAGTCTCATCTATAATGCTTTCCTTTCCTTGCTCTTTCAACATGGCAATGGCTGCATTAAAGGCAATAAATTCACCCATACGAGTCATATCTATACCATAACAATCCGGGTAGCGAATTTGAGGAGCAGAAGAAACAATAACAATCTTTTTTGGATGAAGACGATCTAAAATTCGAAGAATACTTTGTTTTAAAGTTGTTCCTCTTACAATTGAGTCATCAATAACAACCAGATTATCCTCTTGATTCTTAACAATCCCGTATGTAACATCATAAACATGCCCTACCAAGTCGTCACGCCCTTCATCATTCGATATGAAAGTTCTCATTTTCACATCCTTAATAGCAATTTTCTCAACTCTTGGCTCTACAGAAATAATCTCCTGAAGTTTTTCCTCAGTCCAGCTTCCATTTAAATCATGTATCTGTTGTTTTTTAAGTTCCGTCAAGTGATCTCTAACTCCTTCCATCATCCCATAAAATGCAGTCTCAGCCGTATTAGGAATAAATGAAAAAACAGTATTTTTTATATCATGACCAACAGAATCTAATATGGCAGAAGTCAACAAATGTCCCAGCTTTTTTCTTTCTTTATAAATATCCTTATCACTTCCCCGAGAAAAATAAATTCTCTCAAACGAACAAGATCTTCTCTTTTGAGCTACACGTACAGGAACTTCTGCAACCTTACCATTTTTACGAATAATTACTGCATTTCCAGGAGCAATTTCTTTAATGGTATTGGCTCTAACATTTAAAGCCGTTTGAATTACCGGTCTTTCCGAAGCAACCACAACGATTTCATCATCCTGATAATAAAATGCGGGACGAATTCCCCAGGGATCTCTCATTACGAAAGAATCACCATGGCCAAACATACCTGCAATTGCATAGCCTCCATCCCAATCTCTACTGGCATTTGAAAGCACTTGCTGTATATCAATATTTCTTTCTATTTGAGGAGATATATCCTGATTAGAAAGTCCATCATTCTTATACTGACGAAACAACATCTGATTTTCCTCATCCAAATAGTGACCTACTTTTTCCAATATCGTTACTGTATCGGTATAATCCTTTGGATGTTGCCCCAAACCAACTAACAAATCAAAAAGCTCGTCAACATTGGTCAGGTTAAAATTTCCAGCCAATACCAAATTTCTCGATTTCCAGTTATTTTCTCTCATTACAGGATGAACAAAATCAATACTATTTCGCCCAAAAGTCCCATATCGTAAATGCCCAAGGTATAACTCTCCTACAAAAGGTAAATTTGCTTTTGCCCAAACAGGATCATTAAATTTCTCAGGATTTTTTGCCTCTGCTATCGCCAGTTCTTTATACACTCCGTCGAAAACATCTTTTATTGGCTGATCACTACAGGAACGCTCACGATGAATGTATTTATTCCCAGGAGGCATATCCAATTTTAATCCAACAACTCCAGCACCTTCCTGGCCTCTGTTGTGTTGTTTTTCCATTAACAGATAGAGCTTCTGAATACCATATCTCCAAGATCCATATTTTTCCTGATAGTACTCAAGAGGTTTTAGCAGTCGAATCATTGCTATCCCGCACTCGTGCTTTAGTTGGTCACTCATTATTAACTTCTTAAATGGTTATTTAGTTTGTATTTTGTTATTTATTCTCTTCATCCAAAATACCCTCATCAACCTCCTGTTGATTTGGTATTAAATCTGAAAATAAAATATAAGTCTTTACCGGATAACAATTCGGAAAAAACTTTAAACAAGCTTTTTTAAGCTCAATTGATTCAATTTTACTACGGAAATCCCCTACACTAACTCTAAAATCGGGTGCCTTGTATACTACATAAGCCCTTTCTTCAGGAAATAGTTCATTAAATTCTTTCTTAATCTCAAATGCCTTCTCTCTATCGGTGCTTTTACCGGAAAAAATTTGAATTCTATAGCCTAAAAAACCAGGATCTTTAGAATTAATCATTTTATCTGTATCAAGTAATTCTTGAATCCGAGCATCTTGAATAATATTTACCTCTCCTAAGGAATCTGCACTCTGCTCATAACTATTTTGAACATCTCCAACAAATTGAGCATTTGATGAGATACCAAATAGAATAAAAAAAGATAGGATTACTATTTTAACGTATTGCATTTTTCTTTGTTTATCGACACTATTGCAACAGAAAATGTGTTCTCTATTCCCAATTAGATGCCTGTTTCATTTCAATATTATTCTTTTAATTAATCGTTAGGAACAGATAATATTGGAATTTCAGAACGATTAATCATTTGCTGAGCATATGATCCAAAAAACATATTAATAGAACTTTCGGCTTGCTCAGTCATGATAGCAATTAAATCAGCATCCACTTCACGAGCATACTCAAGACAAGAAAAAGTATTATTATCTCCCTTACGAATACTCTTCACATAGTCTATTTTTCCTTCCTTTAAATAATCTTCAGCCTGCCTCATATAGTGTTCAATCTTCCCGATCACATTCGTATCGGAAGTTTCATGCACACCTAAAATGTGAATTCTTGCATTACATCTGGTTGCTATTCCAGCTACAAATGGAATTTTCTTTCTTGTATCAGGACTAGCGTCAATAGGCATTACAATTGTTTTCAATTGCCCCTTAGTGAATTCTTTTTGAACTGTTACAACAGGACAGTTAGCATTCGTTACTACTTTAACAGCATTGCTTCCAATAAAAAACTCTTCGAAGCCCGAAGCACCATAAGCTCCCATAAGCACCATATATGCATCGCCATATTTCGCTTGATTTACAATTTCGCGATACACACTTCCGGTTCGTATTTTAAAATCAAAAACTCCATTCTTGACGTAATAGTCAGCAGAATGAAGCTCAATCAGTTTCTCGAAATACTCTTGTACGGTATGAATTATTTCATTTTTTAATTCCTCAAAATGAAAAGGAATTTCAAATTTCTCCGATTTTTGTACATGAATCATCCTAAGATGACAATCCAATTTGTTAGACAAATAAAGACCAAATCTCAATGCCTTGAGAGAATCACCAGAAAAATCGACTGGAACTAAAATACGCTTCATGATGTTTATTTTTACATTAACACTTTATAACTGTAACGCAAGAATTATTCCTGATTTGCAATACTCATTAATCAAACAGGATTTGAAAGAAATATATTTTTCGTGAACCCACTATTAATCAAGCCCTTCTCTTCCCCTTAATTTGCGGGTTAAAAATACACAAAATTATTTAGCAACAAACACAATTTTCAGGCCAATCTTAACTTAAATCCCCTTTACTTGTATCTGGATTAAAATCAATATGCCTTATTACTAAAATACAAATTAATCGTTTAAAAACCACACCATTAATAATCATAAGATTAAATCATTACAAGCAATTGAAATTTAATACTTTTTACAGATTCTAAATCACGGACCCTTTTCTTGTCAATCAGTTGAGATAATATAACTTTGCACAAAATTTTAAATAAGGGAAATACAAAAATGAGCAATAACAACAAGAAATTATTTTTGGAAACTTATGGTTGCCAAATGAATGTTGCTGATAGTGAAGTTGTAGCTTCGATTATGGAGCATGATGGTTTTACAATTACAAAAATACGCGAAGAAGCTGATGTAATTCTGGTAAATACCTGCTCGGTTCGTGAAAATGCAGAAACCAGAGTTCGCGGAAGAGTACAAGGATTTAGCGAGCTAAAGAAAAAGAACCCAAAACTTTTAATAGGAGTTATTGGCTGTATGGCTGAACGATTGGGAGAAAAACTATTCGAGCAAGAAAAAAATGTAAATATCGTTGTTGGTCCTGATGCCTATATGGATCTTCCTCTTTTGGTAAAAAAAGCTGAGAATGGAGAAAAGGCAATCAATATTGAACTTTCCCTAACTGAAACATACAAAGACATTTGTCCATCGAGAATAGATGAGACTTCTATTTCTGGTTTTGTTTCTATCATGAGAGGATGCAACAACTTCTGCACCTACTGCATTGTTCCGTACACCAGAGGAAGAGAACGCAGCAGGAATCCGGAAAGCATTTTAAAGGAAGTTCTGGATTTAGCAGAAAAAGGATACAAAGAAGTAACCTTACTAGGGCAAAATGTAAATTCTTTTGTTTACAAAAATTCCGTTTCAGAAGTTAGCTTCCCTGAACTTTTAGAAATGGTTGCAATTTCGGTTCCAAACCTGAGAATAAGATTCGCAACGTCGCACCCAAAAGACATGAGCGATGACACATTGAATATTATTGCCAAGTATAACAATATTTGCAATTTTATTCATTTACCTGTGCAATCGGGTAGTGATTCTGTTTTGAAAGACATGCGCAGAAAATACACACAAGATTGGTATAAAGACCGAATTGAAGCAATCCGAAGAATTATACCGGGATGTGGCATTTCATCTGATATTTTTTGTGGATTTCATAATGAAAGTGAAGAAGATTTTAATGATACCATTGAATTAATGAAATGGGCAAAATTTGATTTGGCATACATGTTCAAATATTCAGAACGCCCAGGCACATTTGCCTATAAGAATTTAGACGACAATGTCCCTGAGAACGTAAAACAACGCAGATTGGAAGAAATGATCGTTCTGCAAAATCAAATTTCACTTGAAAACAATCAAAGTGACATTGGAAAAATTTTCGAAGTTTTGATTGAAGGAATTTCAAAAAGATCAGAACAGGATGTTTACGGAAGAACTTCACAAAACAAAGTGATCGTGTTTCCAAAAAAAGATTACCAGGTAGGTGATTTCGCAAACGTGATTGTAAAAAAGTGTACCAAAGCAACCCTTATCGGAGAAGCTGTGTAATTTATAAAATAGTAAGACCCAACTAAATTGAATTATTCAATTTAGTTGTTTTTTTTTTTGAGGTATATTCACTAACTTTCTTAAACAAAAACCAGAATTCAACTACAAATCAACAGTCCGAAAACGAACAGTATTTTGTTCACTTCCGAACAGTAACAATTATCTGCAACACAAGCACTTTCACTCAACTCAACACACAATCAACGGCTTATTGTCTTTGGTACAAATTATGATGCTACCATCGAATTAATATTATTGTTCATGGAATTCCTATGTTCTAAATTTTAACACAATTCGATAAAACATGATTAAAAAGCTGTTTTTCATCACCACATTTTTAATTGCTCTTGCACAAAGTCTTCTTGGTATGGATACGCCTCAATGGCTTCGTTATCCATCAATCTCTCCAGATGGTCAATCTATTGTTTTTGAATACGGCGGTGATTTATTCACCATTCCATCGGAAGGTGGAACTGCCACAGCACTAACAAGTAACCAAGCATACGATTACCAACCAATTTGGTCTCCCGATAGCAAAACGATTGCTTTTGCTTCTGACCGATATGGAAATTTTGATATTTTCACAATGCCTGCTGTTGGAGGAGCTCCTACCAGAATTACTTTAAATTCGAAAGGAGAGACGCCATCGAGTTTTACTCCAGACGGTCAAGACATTTTGTTTTCATCAACAATTAGTGACGATTCCAGAAATGCTATGTTTCCATCAGGTGTGCTTCCTGAACTATATAGTGTTCCTGTAAATGGAGGCAAAGTAAGTCAGATACTTACTTCTCCTGCTTTAGATGCGAAGTATAGTAAAGATATGAATTACATCCTGTATCGCGATAGTAAGGGATATGAGAATCATTGGAGAAAACATCACACATCATCTGTAACCAGAGATATTTGGTTGTATGATGTTAGAAATAAAAAACACAGCATGTTTTCAACATTTAAAGGCGAGGATTTATATCCTGTTTTTAATGCATCTAACAATGAAATCTATTATTTATCAGAAAAAAGTGGAAGTTTTAATGTTTGGAAAGCTCCTGTAAATAATAAATCTCAACTTACACAAATCAGTACATTCGAAAAGCACCCTGTTCGGTTCTTAAGTATTTCTGATAACGACAAGCTTTGTTATTCCTGGAATGGAGAAATTTATACTCAGGAAGAAGGTAAAGAACCAATTAAGCTGGCTGTAAATATTGCTGCCGATAGTAAGGAAAATGAAATAAGTTTTGAAAAGCTAAAAAGCGGCGCTCGAGAGATGAGTGTTTCACCCGATGGCAAAGAAGTTGCTTTTATCATTCGCGGAGAAGTTTTTGTAACTTCTGTTGAATATGGAACAACGAAACGAATTACCAACACTCCGGAACAGGAACGCTCGGTAAGTTACAGTCCCGACGGCAAAGCCTTACTTTATGCTTCGGAGAGAAATGGAAGCTGGAATTTGTACCAATCAAAGATGACTCGTGAAGACGAAAAACAGTTTTCAAACTCTACCATCTTAAAAGAAGAAGCTATTCTTGAAATTGATGCAGAAACGTTCCAACCTAAATATTCTCCTGATGGAAAAGAAATTGCTTTTCTTGAAGATCGGGTAATCCTTAAAGTAATCAATTTAAAATCGAAAAAAGTTAGAACCATTTTGGGTAAAGAGTGGAACTACTCTTATTCTGATGGAGATCAACATTACGACTGGTCGCCTGATGGGAAATGGTTTCTTGTTAATATATATCCTCACACTATTTTCATGCCAGATGCTGCAATGGTAGATGCTCAAGGAAATCAGAAGGTAATAAATCTTACCGAAAGTGGATACAGCGATTCTAATGCCAAGTGGTCGTTAAAAGGAAATGCCATGATTTGGTTCACCGACAAGCGGGGATATCGCAGTCATGGAAGCTGGGGTTCACAATCGGATGTATACGTTCAATTCTTTAATCAGAAGGCATTCGATGATTTTAAACTTTCGAAAGAAGAAAGAGAAATAAAAGAAGAGGCTGAAAAAGAAAAGAAAGAGGAAGAAAAGGACGATGATAAAGACAAGAAAAAAAATAAGAAGAACAAAAAAGATGAGGATAAAGTTGAAGATTTAAACATTGAATTTTCCGGCATAGAAGATCGTCAGGTTTGCTTAACGATCAATCCATCGAATCTTTCTGATGCAATATTAACTCCTGATGGGAAAAAATTATTCTACCTAAGTAAATTCGAAGATGGATATGACCTTTGGGTAAATGATTTGGAAAAAAAAGAAACTAAAAAAGTTCTTGCCTTAAAAGGTGGCGGCGGCGCTATGCAATTCGATAAGGATGCAAAAAACCTTTTCTTGATGTCTGGAAAAAGTATTATTAAAGTTGATGTTTCTTCAAACAAAAGAAAAGATATTAGCTATACAGCCGAAATGTATCTAAATAAGGCCAAGGAAAGAGAATATCTTTTTGAGCACGTTTGGCGCACCATGCTAAGAAAATTCTACGATCCGGAAATGCATCAGCTTGACTGGGATTTTTACAAAAGTGAATACAAGCGATTTTTACCTTATATCAACAACAACTATGATTTTGCCGAAATGCTAAGCGAGTTGCTGGGCGAGTTAAATGCTTCGCATACTGGTTCTGGTTATCGTGCTAAACACAGTAATGCCGATAAGACAGCTGAATTAGGTGCATTCTTCGATTGGAATTTTGAAGGTGATGGTTTACGAGTTGCTGAGGTATTGGAGAAAGGTCCGCTAAATCAAGCTGATTCGAAAATTAAAGCCGGTACTATCATTGAAAAAATTGATGGAAATGTAATTTCTAAAAACGAGAGTCATTATCCATTATTAAATCACAAGGCCGGTAAAAAGGTATTATTGGGTTTGTACAATCCTTACACAAAAGAAAGATGGGAGGAAACGGTTAAACCTGTTTCGAGCATTAATACTCTATTGTACGAGCGTTGGGTAAAAAAGCGTCAGACAGAATGCGAGCGCTTATCGAACGGACGAATAGGATATGTTCACGTAAAAGGTATGGATTCGCCAAGCTACCGAAAAGTATATTCTGAAATGCTGGGTAAATATGGTACTTACGAAGCCATTATTGTTGACACCCGATTTAATGGTGGTGGCTGGCTGCACGATGATTTAGCTACTCTTCTTAGTGGTAAGATATACTCTACCCTTTCGCCAAGAGGACAGGATTTTGGAACCGAACCTATGAATAAATGGAAAAAGCCATCAGCTGTTCTTATAAGTGAAAGTAATTATTCCGATGCTTGTGCATTCCCATACGTTTATCAGACTTTAAAACTTGGGAAACTGGTTGGGATGCCTGTTCCAGGTACAATGACAGCGGTATGGTGGGAAACTCTTCAAGATCGCTCCCTGTATTTTGGAATGCCAATGGTTGGAATAAAAGACACCAAAGGCAGATACATTGAAAATCAACAGATTGAACCAGACATTAGAGTTACAAATGACTATGAAGTTGTAACCAAAGGTGATGATCAGCAACTTAAAAAAGCTGTTGAGCACCTACTAAAAGAAATTGATGAAAAATAGTCTGTGTAATCAATGATCCTGCAAACGAACACTTCTTCTTTTTGAACGAAGTGTTTAGCAGGTATCAAAAATACATCTATTAAAATCTTTACAACATAACAACTAGAGCTGGAAATAACAACTACATCATTAACTGGACAATTAAGTGTAAATGAGACGGAGCTCATCTCTCCTTTGATCACCTCAAATGAATTGAGTTTCGTTCTCATTTTACTGAATTAGCTTTTATTAGGAAGCGATGCAAAAGGAATTACAGGGGTCTGTTCGCCTACTTTTTTTTAAAATCTGAACAGACATAAAGTTGCCGAAAATTACACGGAAATAGAGGTCATTGTTATTTTCGGCTTTTTCTTAACTTACTAATATCATTAACAATAGATCGTTAGTCCCGAAAGCTTTCGGGATGAGATATTAGATTGATTTACAAGGTGTTTATTACCAAACCCTTACGGTGAAGATTTATTCGAATAGATCCCGCTGATAATCAGATACTTACAAACATTAACAAACTATTGATTAACACACTATAATTATTAAGAACATAAATTTTTGATTATGAAACGAATAATTTATTTGGTGCTTTTTCTTACCATAACAAGTGCCAATGCCCAGGAAAACCTGAACTACCAAAAACCCTCATCAGAAATTTTAGATCTGGTTGATGTGAAGGTGGCTCCATCGGTACTTATTGATGAAAGCAAAGAATTTATGATTTTACGTTATCGTGACTCATACAAAACCATTGCAGAGCTCTCTGAAGTTGAATTGCGTTTAGGGGGCTTGCGAATTAATCCTAAAACAAATATCGGCAGCAGAACAAACTACTACAACGACCTGAAAATAATATACTTAAACAGGGGAAATACGAATCCAAAATCCGTATCTGGACTACCTGAAAATCCTCGTTTGACTAATTTTAAATGGTCTCCCGACCAGAAAAAAATAGCCTTTACTCACACCAGTCAGTCTGGTGTTGAAATTTGGGTTTTAGATCTTAAAAAAGCAATGGTTACAAAATTAACAGAAGCCAGGGTTAATGCGAATCTAAATAATGTAATTAATTGGTTCGAAGACAGCGAGTCTTTATTGGTTAAAATGATCTCTGAAGAAAAAAAGGAACTTATAGATACAAAAAATAGTATTCCTACCGGACCAACAATCTCGGTTAACGAGGGAAGTAAAGCTCAAAACAGAACGTATCAGGATTTATTGAAAAACAAAAATGACGAATACAATTTTGAGCAATTAACCCTCTCCGATCTTTACAAAGTATCACTTAAGGGAGATCAAAAAAAATGGTTACCCGCGGGAATGTACGATGATGTCAGCTTCTCTCCTGACGGTAAATTTATAATGTTAACAACAATAGAAAAACCTTTTTCCTATCTAGTTCCTTACAGCAGATTCCCATCAAAATCAACAATTTATTCGAGTACTGGTGAAATGATCGAAACTGTTTTGGAAGTTCCTTTAATTGAAGAATTACCAAAGGGATTTATGGCAACAAGAACGGGGAGAAGAAATTTGGAATGGCGCGCCGACAAACCTGCCAACCTCATCTTTACCGAAGCTCTTGATGGCGGAGATCCTGAAAACAAAGTAGATTTTCGTGATGAAGTTTTTGAACTGTCACCCCCTTTTAACGGAAACCCAAAAAGCATTTTAAAAACAATCAACAGGTTGTATACCATCAACTGGGCTAACGATAACACTGCTGTTGCCATGGATTATTGGTGGAATTCCCGAAACATTAAAACCTATGTATTCAATCCATCGGATGCCAGCCGGGAAGTTAAAATTATTTCAGACCGAAATTATCAGGATAAATACAGTGATCCCGGAAACTTTGTGCATAAAAGAAATAAATTTGGGAATTACATACTGGCATTAGAAGGTAAGAATGCCTTCCTAATTGGCGATGGATACTCTGAAAAAGGACAATACCCTTTTGTTGACAAGTTGAATTTAAGTACTGAAAAAACTGAACGTTTGTATCAATCAAACTACGAAGAAAAAATTGAGGATATTCAAGATTATGATCCTGCCAACAACAAATTACTAGTTCGAATCGAATCTAAAACTGAATATCCTAATTACTACTTCAGAAATGTAAAAAAGAACGAACTTCAGCAACTTACAAGCTTCGAGAATCCATTTAAAAGCATTCAAAATGTTCACAAAGAAGTTATAAAATATAAACGTGAAGATGGATTGGAACTTTCTGGAACTCTATATCTTCCTGTAGGATATGATGTGAATAAAAAAGAAAAAATGCCAATGATTTTGTGGGCCTATCCTGAAGAATTTAAGGATAAAGCAAGTGCCTCACAAAATACTCAGAATCCAAATGAGTTTACCTATCCTTACTGGGCATCGCCTATTTATTGGGTAACCAAAGGATATGTGGTACTTGACGATGCCTCTTTCCCTATTATTGGAGAAGGCGAAACAGAACCAAACGATTCTTTCCGAAAGCAATTGGTTTCAAATGCCAAGGCTGCAATTGATGCTGTAGATGAATTGGGATATATCGATAGAAATAAAGTAGCGGTTGGCGGACATAGTTACGGTGCATTTATGGTGGCCAATCTTTTAAGTCATTCCGATTTGTTTGCTGCAGGAATTGCCCGAAGCGGAGCTTACAACCGAACACTAACACCTTTTGGTTTTCAGAGCGAAGAGCGCTCCTACTGGGATGCACCAGAGGTATACTATAAGATGTCACCTTTTATGCATGCCGATAAAATGAAAACTCCTTTGCTCTTAATTCATGGCGAGGCTGACAACAATTCAGGAACTTACCCAATGCAAAGTGAGCGATATTTTAACGCCCTAAAAGGATTGGGAGCAAACGTTCGATTGGTGATTTTCCCAAAAGAAAGCCACGGCTACAGAGCCAAAGAAAGTATCCTGCACATGTTATGGGAACAAGATCAGTGGCTCGAGAAATACGTTAAAAACAGAAAGATGGAATAAGCCTGCTACTTTCAAATTTATACAAGAAGGGAATTCATTCGTAAGGATGGATTCCCTTCTTCTTTTTAACTATAAACCGGCACATTTTTGTGTAATTTTGATTTCCAAACAACAAATACAATCCACTACATGAATTTCGAAATTAGAAAAGCTGAAGATTTCAACACAATTAAACTCTGACGGGTCTAAAGACTCCGTCAGGTTTCAAACCAAACCTAGCAGAGTTGAAGACCTGTCAGCGTTTACTTTTGAAATCCCCCCTACCTCTATATAACTATACAACTTGTTTCCCCTTTTAACGAATACTAATAAATCATATTTTAAATAAGTATAGGAGCATCATATATTATTAAAAATATTATACTTAGTATTGAGATAACAAAACTGTATAAAGGATATTTTAAATTTATGGAGGATAAAAATCAGGCTAAAGAAACAATTGAAGTGGACAAAGATCTATGGAAACGAGCTATGCTTGCCTTAAAAGAAAAAAATGAAAGATCTGAAAAAACCAAAGACGGTCTTAAAAAGGCAAAAGCTGAAATTAATGAAAAAGGGAGTCGTAAATCTAATAGAGGTAATATTATAACCTCGTTTGGTAATCCATTTCTTAATGCAGAACGCTTTGATAGTCAGGGGAAATTAACAAAAAGTGCTGCAGAGTTAAGGCGTAATGCAAATGCTAAGTTATGTCGATTAGCATTAGTCAACAACCCATCCTTAAAAGCCGCTTATGAAATTATTATTCAACTAAGAGCTGAAAAGAAGAAAAATGTTTATGTGGCAGATTATCTTAATGATAGAGGATATAGGACAAGTACTGGGAAGTTGTGGTTACCACAAGGCTTGACTCAATTTGTAAGAAGGTTTAAAAAAGCAATTAGTAAATAAGTATTTAACTCAGCTTCTGCTAATTTACAATCAGCAGACACTGTATTTTCAATCCCTCTCCACATCAAATAAGACATAGAATTCATAGGAAACCGAATTCTACCAAACCTCATATTTTCAGCAAGAAAACTATTCAAATTCAGAACAATTGAATATTTCCAACTTTAAAAATGGCATATACATTCTTAAGATTCAATCGGAAAGTGGTAAGGTGAGCTATAAAATATTGAAAAAATAGATGTTTTTTTAACCTAGAACCCTGCCAGGTTTATTTACATCATGCAAATAAACCTGGCAGGGTTTTGATTTTTAAGTTTAAAAAAAGGGAGTAAAACAATCAGCAGACAAAACGAAGACCGAATAATTTACATTTACGATCTAAAAGGTAAAATCATGCTTCAACAAGAAAGCTATTTAAGATCAGGTCAATTGAATATTTCTAACTTTAAAAGCGGTATGTACATTCTAAAAATTCAATCGGAAAGTGGCGTGGTGAGCTATAAGATCTTGAAGAATTAAATATTTTTAAAATCTAACAGGTCAGCTTAACAAAGCACAAATAATCCTGTCAACCGACCACTAAATAGACAGATTTTTTATATAAAAAAAATCCACATTTGCCTAAACAAGGCGAATTTAATGAAAATAATATCAGCTATTTTAGGATAAAAAAATGCCGTATACAGTGAGAAAACACATAATAAGCTGTAAGGATAGTTCCTAAACATCCTCTTAACATACTATAACAATAAGTTTACTAAAAAAAGCATTCCCCGTATATTTTATGTATATTCGCCGTTGCTATAACTGACTGTGTCAGTATCCAAATAGCATAATTACAACAATAAATAACAGATATAATTATGAAACAATTTTGCTTAGACTTCTTTACAAGTCAAACAAATAATGCGAAGCACAACCCGCAAGCCCCTTGTTTATCATATATTTCCGAGGGGAGAGGGGGGCTATGCAAATCCCTAAATACGGCACATATGCTAATAACTGTATTTATCTTATTATTAATAAGCAATAAAGCAAGCACACAATCCTTCAGTTTGGCTACGCCGACAAACCGATGCCTATCCCTGACAAGGGCATCAACCAACACCAGTAGTATAAATAAAAAAGATACCAATTACTACATCGACAAAACCCTCCACGATTCGCAGATACTTATTAATGAGATAAATAGCAAAACTAGAAAAAATTCTTTTCACCTATTTACACATGGCCGTTCGGGAGAATTATTAATTGACGACCAATGGAAAACTCCAGGTCAAATAGTGGCATGGTTACTCAAAAACAACAAACTTCAAGGGAAAACAAATTTAAATATTTACGGTTGCAACTTTGCCAAAGGCGAAAAAGGAAAACAAGCCGTTTCGTATCTTGAGAAAACATTACAAATAAATATAGCTGCATCAAATAATATTACAGGTATAGATGGTGACTGGCAGTTAGAAGTGTTTTCAGGAATAGTACAAACTCAAGCTGTTGCCGTGAATAATTGGAAATGGAATTTACAAGAAACTATCTTCTTAGAAACATTTGGAACAGGAAGCAGAACACATTCAAATCATACAGACTATTGTTATGAAAATGGCGAAGGTTCTTGTTCAGGGGCGGTGCCTAAAGAACTAATTTCCGATGGAGAATACGCCATTCTATTTAACAACATTTATAATTTTGGGCAGTGGAGCGAAACTGATGGAGACCATACAGGAGATGCAAGTGGAAGAATGTTGGTAGTGAATGCAAGAAAATCAGCTGGCGAGTTCTACAGGCGAACTATTAATTCGGTTAGTGCTAACCAAAATGTGACAATGCGTATATGGATAAAAAATAAAATAAATCCTGGAGAAAAGAACTATACTTCTCCCAATATATCTATAAAATTAGAAGATATGTCGGGAAACGAGCTGGGAATAAAGAGCACTGGGGATATATCGCAAGATGGGGAGTGGCACAATTACGAAGTCTCTGTGATCTCTGAAAACAACACTCAACTCCAAATAGTATTGATAACTAATGTTGCCGGGGGAGCAGGAAATGATTTCGCTATAGATGACATTAGAGTAGAACAATCTCCTCTGGATCTGGACTTTGGAGATGCTCCAAGTAGCTATGGCACTCTTCTTTCGGACAATGGTCCCCGCCATATTATTTCGGACTATGACAGCCCGAGATATGATTCCACCTTAAAAATGGGGGTTACTATTGATAGTGATGATGATGGTGTTCCTGGTGTTAATGCTTCAGGAGATGATCGTGATAATCCCCAATTTCATTATCTTTTTGACGACGAAGATGGTGTTAGTTGGAGGAACCTAATAGCTGGTGAAACTTATACCACTTATCTGGATGTAGTTAATAAGACAGGAAGTAGCGCCTACCTGAATATATGGATAGATTTTAACAGAGATGGAGACTTTGGGGATGCCGGTGAACAGGTTATCAGAGATCGCATAGCGCCTAATGGAAATGATTTACCCATTACCTTTGCAGTGCCGTCAGGAGCTTCAATAGGTGTTAGTTATGCCAGAGTTCGATTATGCACAAGTGGTTGTAGTAGCCCTAAAGGAATTGCAATAGGAGGAGAAGTAGAAGATTATAAGCTAAATATTACCTGTGGTGCAATAGGTTCAACAACCACGGATACTGATAAAGATGGAATTGTTGATGCCTGCGATGAAGATGATGACAATGACGGCATTTTAGATACTGTAGAAGGGGCTGGAGATACCGATAATGACGGAACAGAAGATAGACTTGATTTAGACAGTGATGCCGATGGTTGCAGCGATGCCAACGAAGCATATGGTGATACAGGTACAGACGGCAATGGTAATGGAATTTATGGAACAGGTACCCCAACGGTAGATTCTGATGGGAAAGTAACAACAGCAAACTATGCAACACCTGCTACCACAACTGGAGGAGAATATACTTTTCAACAAGGAATATCTGTTTCAGTAACAACACCTCCAGTTAATGGAAGTACTTGTTCTGGCAGCGATGCAGAATTTACAGCAGTGGCTATAACAACCATATTAACAACCAACCCTGCCACTACGGCAAGTACCGATGTTAATTATCAATGGCAGGTAAGTACAAATGGAGGTACAACTTTTACCAACATATCAGGAGAATTGGGAACAGTTACCAGTGGTACTGAAGTATCATTAACTATCGCAAATGTGACCACTGCAATGGACAATAATATTTACAAAACAATATTCACCAATGAAGCGAATATATGTGGAGCAGAAGCTGAGGCTACTTTAAATGTAATAAACGAAGCCGATTTAATACTGACAAAAACAGTTAGTACCTCAACACCAAGTGTAGAAAGCACCATTATATTTACTGTTACTGTAAAAAATAACGGTCCTTGTGATGCTACTGATATAAGCGTTAAAGATTTGTTGCCTGACGGCTTGATTTATGTCTCCAGTAATCCATCCGCAGGAACTTACAATTACAATTCAACTTCCGGTATTGGGATTTGGGATTTTTCTTCGAAAACATTGAATGTAACCGACACCGAGACATTAACCGTTACCGTTAAAATAGGTCCAAGCTGTCGCAAAATCTCCAGTACTGCCGAGATAATGACAAGCTCACGTTTAGACCCGAATTCAACTCCGGGGAACAATAAGTAATCCTTAATCCTGGCAGGTTTAAAAAACCTGCCAGATTAACCTTCATTATTGCTTTTCGTAAATCAATCTATGTTTTCTTAACCCGACAGATTTGTGCATCAGCAACAGGTCGATTTTATGAAGATGGATGAATGGCTGGAAATTTAATCTTTTAAACCATTCCATGCAGAAAGGACTATTCTTTAGAAAGATCAAGTTTAGGAAATGAAAACTATTGATTCTTTCTAAAAATTAATTTAAACTAATCATTATGACTAAAAAAAAATCGAAAATAATAAAAGTGAGTTCAGACTCACAAACATCATTGAAAAAGAAATCATTTGAAGAAGCTATCTTTACACTGAATCTCGAATTGTTGAAATACCCTAAAAACGTAGTTATCGAAAATATCAAATTTGAGTTTGAAGAAAAAAATGGAGAATTCGAAGCTGTATGTGTATGCACAATTAAGGAATAAAAGACTTCTGATGGAATCAATTCAGCCTAATTAATTATCCTTCAGGGTGTAAATAATCAGAAACTGAGAATTTTATTTAACGTTTTAGAAACCTGTCAGGTTTATTTACATCATTTACTTAAACCTGACAGGTTTTTATCATCAACAAAAAAAGACCCATCCGAAATTAATCGAACAGGTCTTCCCATTAGTAGTGGTTAATGTATTATCTTATTTTTCCAATCTCTCGGTTAGCTTCTTAATGATTTGTTTGGCATCGCCAACGATACCCAAATCGGCAACCTGAAAAATTGGCGCGTGCTTGTCTTTGTTTACGGCAATAATTAAATCGGAATCTTCCATACCTGCAACGTGCTGAATGGCTCCTGAAATACCAAATGCAAAATATAAATCAGGACGAACCGTTTTACCTGTCTGACCCACCTGACGATCGTGACCAATGTAACCGGCATCAACCATAGCACGAGAAGCCGAAACTTCTGCATCCAAAGTAGTCGCCAATGCATCCATAGCCTCAAAACCTTCTTTGTTGCCAATTCCACGACCACCGGAAACTAAAATTCGGGCCTCGGTAATATCAATTAAATTCGTTTCCTCTTTTACGGTTTTCAACAACTTCACTTTGAACTTGCCTGCATTGAATTTCACTTGGTAGTTCACGATAGCTCCTGTACGACTTTCTTCGGCATCCATAGCAAACAATACGCCAGGACGAACAGTTCCCATTTGCGGACGGTGATTCTTACAAACGATAGTTGCCATAAGGTTACCTCCGAAAGCAGGACGAGTCATTAACATTTCACCATTTTCGCCAATCTCAATTTTGGTGCAATCGGCTGTTAAACCAGTTTCAACACGAGCTGATACTCTTGGTCCCAAATCGCGACCCAATGTAGTAGCTCCAATAAATAAGGATTCCGGCTTTCTTTCGTTGATAATTTGGCAAATTGCCTGCGTATATGGTTCTGTAGTATACTCTTTTAGTTCAGGAGCATCAACAACAATCACCTCATCGGCACCACGGGCAATTAAGCCTTTTGCCTGATCAGCAATCTGATCTCCCAACAACATTGCGTACACTTTGTTATTCAACTCATCAGCTAGTTTCCTGGCTTGTCCTAACAATTCCAAAGCTACGTTCTGAATGATACCTTCACGTTGCTCAATGAAAACATATATGCCTTTATATTCTTCTAAATTCATGTCACTATTTATTAATTTCTGTTATAATCCGCCCAATACTGCGTTATTCTCCTTTTTCCAGTCAGTCATTTACATAAAGTAAACTCCCAACTGTAAAAACTCAAAAGCCTTGTCTTGAACGCCTTATGATCAGAAATTGAGTTTTAAAAACAATTAATTAAGAATGAATTTCTCTTTTAATTTCTTGATAATGATTCCTACTGCCTCATCGGTCTCTACTTCGTAAAGCTCCCCTGATGGTTTCAAACCACGGGAAAATGCTTTGTGTACACTTGTTGGAGATCCTTTTAAGCCAAGATCTTTCTCATCAACTTCTATTTCATTGAATCCCCAAAGCTCAACTTCATTTTGATAAGCATCAACAATACCACCAACATTCATGTAACGGGGAGTGTTTGCCGATGAAAGAACAGTTACCACACAAGGAGCTTCCACCTCCAGCATTTGGTATCCTTCTTCAATATGACGTTTCATTGTGAAGGTTTTATCTCCATCGAATTTTAAATTTTCAAGATATGATACCTGAGGTAAATCCAAATGTTCAGCTATCTGAGGACCTACCTGAGCAGTATCACCATCAATCGCCTGACGACCTGTAATCAAAAGATCAAAATCGATCTTCCGTAATGCACCTGCCAAAGCATGAGAAGTAGCCAAAGTATCTGCTCCTGCAAATTTTCGATCCGTTAAATGAATTGCGCGATCAACTCCCATGGCATACGCCTCACGAAGAATTAAATCGGCCTGAGGAGGTCCCATGGTAATTACTGTTACATGAGCTCCTTTTTCATCTTTTAATTGCAGTGCCATTTCCAAACCACTCTTATCATCAGGATTCATAATACTTGGCACACCGTCACGGATCAAAGTTCCCGTTTTCGGATCAATTTTTATTTCGGTTGTATCCGGTACCTGTTTAATACAGACAACTATTTTCATTTTTTTTGATTTTATTGAAACTGTACGGATACGACATGTCGTGTCCCTACGAATTATTAAATCATTATTTCAACATGTTAGCTGAAATCACCATTTTCTGAACTTCTGATGTTCCTTCGTAGATTTCGGTGATTTTTGCATCACGCATCATACGCTCTACCGGATATTCTCTTGTATAACCATATCCTCCGTGAAGTTGAACAGCTTTATTGGTTACCTCCATTGCTGTTTCTGAAGCGTACAATTTAGCCATAGCAGCATCAACCGAATAAGGAAGTTTAGCATCTTTTTTGTAAGCCGCTTTGCGAACCAACATACGGGATGCTTCCGTTTTGGTATTCATATCAGCCAACTGAAATTGTGTATTTTGGAATGCAGAAATCGGACGACCGAATTGCTTTCTTTCTTTCACATATTTCACAGTTTCGTCGATAGCTCCCTGAGCAATACCCAAAGCTTGTGCTGCGATACCAATACGTCCACCATCTAAAGTTTTCATAGCGATACCGAAACCTTTGCTCAATTTACCCAATAGGTTTTCCTTAGGAAGAATACAGTTTTCGAACACTAATTCGCAAGTTGCAGAACCACGAATACCCATTTTCTTCTCTTTCTTTCCGATAGAAAAACCAGGAGTATTTTTTTCAATAATGAAAGCAGTAATACCACGTGTTCCTTGAGACTTATCAGTCATTGCCATAATCACATAAACATGAGCAAATTCTGCATTGGTAATAAATATCTTACTTCCGTTGATGATATAGTTATCACCATCCTCAATTGCAGTTGTCTGTTGTCCTGAAGCATCGGTACCGGCATTAGGTTCTGTCAAACCAAAAGCACCAATCCACTCTCCTGAAGCAAGCTTAGGAAGGTATTTTTGCTTTTGTGCCTCTGTTCCATGCTCCAATATAGGAGCAGCACACAATGAAGTATGAGCCGACACAATAACTCCTGTAGTTGCACACACAGCTGATAATTCTTCAACTGCCATTGAGTACATTACATTTGTTCCTCCTGCACCACCATATTGCTTGGGAATTGGAATACCCATAATTCCAATTCTGGCCATCTTCTCTACTGTTTCAATTGGGAATCGTTCCAAATCATCCACTTCAGCAGCCAAAGGCTTCACCTCTCTCTCAGCAAAATCTTTAATCATTTGCTGAAATAACATTTGTTCTTTTGTTAAGCTAAAATTCATTCTTTTATTTAAATAATAGTAATTAGTCATTAGTAACCAGTATCAGGTCCACCATGCTATTTCAGATAATTTACTAACCGAACAGTCGAATATCTGCGGAATTAACGCTGTCAGGAGCTTCGCACTCTGACAGGTTAAGCCTATTTTCAGGTTCAACGTAACATGAGTGACAAGCAAAACATTAAATGACGTATAAAACCTGTCAGGTTTTTTAGCAAGTCACATTCAAACCTGACAGGTTTCGCTTGACTTGACTCCAATAGTTCGTACTATAAATCAAGTTTTGTCTTGTACCAACTACTATAAACTAATTACTCAGTACTATTTACACATTTTTCAAAATAATTGCAGTACCCATTCCGCCACCAATACAAAGCGAAGCCAAACCGTACTCTTTTCCAGTACGCTTCATTTCGTGAATCAAACTAACAGTAATACGGGTTCCTGATGCTCCAATTGGGTGACCTAAAGCAATAGCTCCACCGTTCACATTGCATCTTTCGGCAAAGAAATCAGCATTAACAGCGTGATCTTCGCACAATTGTTTTACAACGCCCAATGATTGAGCGGCAAAAGCCTCATTCAATTCCAATACATCCATTTGTTCCAATTTCATGTCAGCTTTCTTCAATGCATTTGCTACAGCAGGAACTGGTCCCATACCCATAATTGCAGGATCTACACCAGCCTGACCGGTAGATACAATTTCGGCAAGAGGAGTTAAACCAAACTCTTTCACAGCCTCTTCTGACGCCACCAATACAAAAGCAGCACCATCGTTAATACCTGAGGCATTACCAGCAGTTACAGTTCCATCCTTTTTAAAAGCCGGACGCAAGCCAGCTAATTTCTCTTCGCTGGTTTTACGGTTGATAAATTCATCAGCATCAAAAATGATTGTTTCTCTGCGGGATTTAATCTCTACAGGAACGATTTCATTCTTAAAATTCCCATTATCCTGAGCTGCCATTGCTTTTTGCTGAGAAGCAAAAGAAAAAGCATCCTGCTCTTCGCGGGTTAAGTTATATTTATCAGCAATATTTTCTGCTGTAATTCCCATATGATATCCTTCAAAAGCATCTGTCAAACCATCAAAAACCATGTGGTCAACTGCTTTTAAATCCATCATTTTGTGTCCTGTACGAACAGTTCCCGGCATTACAAAACCTGCATTAGACATGTTCTCTGTTCCACCGGCAAGAATCAAATTCGCTTCACCAGCTTTAATGTTAGCATAAGCCAAATTGATTGTTTTCATTCCAGAACCACAAATCATGTTGATCCCGTAAGCAGGAACTTCCTGAGGAATACCTGCTTTAATAGAAGCCTGACGAGCAATTCCCTGCCCTTGACCGGCCATAAGAATATTACCCACAACAAGCTCATCAATTTTAGCTGCATCAATACCTGTTTCAGAAATGATATTTTTTATTACTACAGCTGCCAAATCAGCAGCTTTAACAGGAGTTAGTGCTCCCAAAAATTTTCCGATTGCAGTTCTCTTTGCTGCAACAATATATACTTTGCTCATAGTTTATTTTATGATTTTTGCAGAGACATGTCGTGTCCCCCTACTTACGCATTTCAATTAAATTCTCAGCAATTATTAATTTTGCATCAGTAGCTTCCTGAATTTGCTCAATCGTAAACAATGGATTGATCTCTTTCAAAAGAATTCCTTCAGGAACGATATCCATAACACCCATTTCGGTGATAATCATGTTTACCTGACCAGCAGCAGTTAAAGGAAGATTACAATCAGTCATAATTTTGTGATTTCCACGTGCGGTATGCTCCATGGCAAGAATCACACGCTTAGCTCCAACGATCAAATCCATAGCTCCTCCCATGCCAGGAGTCTTTTTACCCGGAATAATCCAGTTCGCCAAATTTCCTTTTTCGTCAACCTGAAGAGCACCTAAAACAGTCACATCAACATGTCCTCCTCTAATAATTCCAAAAGAAAGACAACTATCGAAACTGCTTGCTCCATTTTTACATGTTATGAATCCACCTCCTGCATTCACAAAATCAGGATCTTCTTCACCTTCAGCAGGAGCAGCACCCATACCTAACAATCCATTCTCAGATTGTAAAATCACATTTACATCTTCGGGAACGTAATTCGGGATAATGGTAGGCAATCCAATTCCAAGATTTACTACATCCCCATTTTGTAATTCGAGAGCAGCTCTCTTGGCAATCACCTCTCTGATTTCTTTTTTATCCATGTCTTTTTAGTTATTGGTTGATTAATCATTGGTCATTAGTTTCAGATGATTACCTAATGGTTAGTGACATTGAACTTTCTGACTTTTCGACTCTTCGACCTTTTGACTTTTTGACTATTGATTTAATCTTCTGCTTAATTCTTGTGCCGCATATGATGCTACATCATCGGCATATTTGTTCATTCCGAATCCTGCATCGTAGCCTAATTCTTTTGCCAGCTCATGAGAAATTCGCGGTCCACCGCAAATCAGAATTACTTTTTCGCGTAATCCTTCAGCTTCCATTAGTTCAACAAGCTCAACAAGATTTTTAATGTGAACATCCTTTTGAGTTACCGTTTGAGATACCAAAAGGACATCTGCCTCAAATTCAATCGCTTTCGCAATAAATTCTTCGTTTGGCACCTGACTTCCCATATTCAAAGCTTCCATCATGTCGTAACGCTCCAAACCATAGTGTCCGGCAAAACCTTTCATATTCATAATTGCATCAATACCTACGGTATGTGCATCGCTGCCAGTACTGGCTCCAAGAATACGAATCGGGCGACCAATATTTTCTTTAATAAAATCATCCGTTTCGTGCATATCCATAGCTGTTGCTTCCACTTTAGGAACGGTAATTCCCGTAAAATCTACAGTATGAACACAATTGCCATAACAATTGAAAAATGTAAACCCAGCCATCAATTCCTGTACATAAACTACCTGAGGATTTTCAAAACCCATTTTTCTCATCATCTGCTTGGCAGCTTCAATTGCTTCGTCGCCTTTCGCTACCGGCAAAGTAAAACTAAGCTGAGTTTTACCATCATTCATGGTATCACCATAAGGCTTGATCTTAGTTAGATCAAGTGTTTTATCAAATTCGTTGGAATCGGTTGAATAAAGACCTCCACTCATTTTTTTGTCTCCTTTATTTTATAATATCAAGAAGTTATCTTAGTTGAACCTTTTAACACCCCCCTAAATCCCCCCTGAAATGGGGACTTCCCAGCTCCAAAAACTTAATTTTTTAGACTTGGAACTTTCTACTTGATACCTGATACTTATAATTACTTTTTATGTAATAATTCTATAAACGGATTGAAGTAGTTGCTTCCTTTTTCCACAACACCTGCTAAACCTTTACCACCATCTTTGGGACGTTTTATAGCTGCAAAAATCCCTTTTTCAAGTGCTGTAAACAATCCTTCTTTTTCGATTTTCTCAACCAGTTCGGTTGCATCATCAAGAACTTTTGCTGCACGCGAACGAATAATTCCGCCTTCTTTAAATTCCATTTCATCGCCAATACTCTTCATATTATTAAAGATGTATTTTGCATTCTCAATAGAAAGATATCTATCGGACATGAATGGTGTGTGAATTGCTTCAGTCAGCATTCCCAACAACTGAATTCCTTGTCCTGTCCAAATTGAAATTTGATTGAATAATGCATCCTGAACATGACCTTTAAATACATTTCCGGTCATAAATTTTGTTGGAGGCATATATTTCAGAGGCGCTTTCGGAAAAATTTCTCTGATCATCTGCGCTTGTGCCAACTCATAAAGAAACCCATTTTCCAAATCGGGAGTCATTTCAAAAGCATGACCTAATCCCATTTGCTCTTCAGGCAAACCTGCGGCCAAAGCCAACTGCTCATTAATAAAATCAGAAGCCAACACTGTGTGAGCCTCATCAAATGCATCAGCAGTTGTTAGGTAATTATCTTCTCCGGTATTAATAATTACACCAGCAAAACCATTCAACAATCTAGAGAAATACTGATCTACAATGGTGCGTTGCATATTAATATCGCGAAAAAGGATACCGTACAATGCATCGTTCAACATCACATCCAATCCTTCTATTGCTCCCATTGCAGCAATTTCGGGCATACACAAACCAGAACAGTAGTTACACAAACGAATGTAACGACCTTCTTCTTCACCCACCTTATCTAAGGCAGTACGCATAATTCGGAAGTTCTCTTGTGTTGCAACAGTTCCTCCAAAACCTTCGGTTGTAGCACCATAAGGAACGTAATCCAACAAACTTTGTCCGGTGGTACGAATTACCGCAATAATATCAGCACCCTGACGAGCTGCAGCCTCTGCCTGAACAACATCTTCGTAGATATTACCTGTCGCAACAATCACGTACAAATATGGTTTGACTCCTTCTCCAATTGTATCTATGTAATTATCTCTTTTCGCTTTTCGATCTTTAATTACCTGTATGCTTTTCGTTACATAAGGTTGAATTGCCTTGTGAATTTCTTCTGTTGAACGAACCGGAATCTTAGTTATATCCAATTCTCCAACCGCAATTTTCTCTGCAATATCTTGTGGGTTTAAACCTGTTTCCAAAACAGCATTTCCCAAAAAGAACATTACACCTTCGCTCAAAACTCCTTTTTCCTGAAGTTCATCAATAACAATATTTGGTAGTGGTACTTCATTGTTATCAACTCCGTCGATTCCTAAAAGACGACACAAAGTACGCTCAACTGAAACAGTTGAGTAGTTGTCTACGAATTTTTGAACATCGTCTGCAATTCGCTTCGACACCTCTTTTGCATGTCTAACTTTCTCAAAGTCAAGACCTAGTTTACTCCTCTCCATTTCTTCCTGATTATAATTTGTTCTTACTCGTTAATTGGTTCTGCGCCCCATCAATAATCTCTTTATCTATTCCCAATAAAGAAGCAATTCGAAGCGCTTCATGAGGAACTTCCCCTTCCAAATCCTCTACCAATGAATAATCCATATAACTGTTAATATTTTTGTGGGTGATTGTATTTACACCCAAATCCTTGTCCAGACCTTTTACCCTCAATTTTCTGAACTTGGATTTTAAACCACTGTAATGCGTGGTTATTACACTTTTAATTTTTCCCTGATAAAAAATATCTGCAACAGCATTTACAATTGCCAAACCTTCCACCGGATTTGTTGTTCGAGCCAATTCATCAATCAAAATCAAGACATTGTTCTGACTTTTAGAATCTTTTACCATACGGCTCACATTCAACATTTCCGAAGCAAAAGAAGACAAACCATTTACTTCTGATTGCTCATCGCCTACCGATATCATTACTTTATCAACAATGCTAATTTGCGCCGATGTGGCTGGAACAAAAAAGCCAAATTGGAACAGATACTGACAAAGGGCGAGCGTTTTTAACACCACTGTTTTCCCTGCCATATTCGCCCCGGTAATCAGGCAAACCGATTTTTCAAGTTCAATATCAATTGCTTGATATTCCTTTTTCTGATTTGCCAGTTCATTTTTAATCATCGGGTTAAACATTCCCACATACAAAGTTTTCTCTCCGGATATTTTAGCCTTACTTAAAACCCATTTTTTGGCCTGGACAGCTTTCGCTATCAGTAAATCGAAATGCGCCAATTGATTTAGTGCATTAGCCAGAACATCACCAAACTGAGAAATATTTGTGCAAAGTTCTTCGCGAACGTTCGCTTCAATCCCTTGCATTTTCACAAACAAAACTTCTGTATCTAAATCTGATTCTCCATTCTTACTTTTAGCTAATTTCAATTCTTTTCGGGCTTCGGTCAATTCTATCGAATAATTGTCATAAATATAAAAAGATGGAATTTTTGTGTTTTGAGGATCCAGCAAACGAAT
>JAESUW010000191.1 GCA_016760525.1 Labilibaculum sp. | reverse complement strand
GACGTACTTTTAGTAAAAAAATTCTCTACAGCACCAACTTTTGATGGTGACATTGATGAAGTATGGAGTGAAGCAAGACCTTTATTAAATGCTGCAAGTGTAACACCTTCAGGTGATAGAATAATTACTTTAAACAAAGAAAGTCTTGGTGATATTTCTATTGAACCTACAGATTTAATGGATCCTTATACTGGTGAAAGCTACAAATACTCATTGAGAGGTGGTCACGATGGTGAATATCTTTATTTATTATTTGAATGGGAAGATGAAACTGACAGTAGAGATCGTCAGTCTTGGTATTTCAATGATGTAACAAGCAAATGGCAACAAGAAAACAAATATGCTAATCATAAAAATGATAAATTTTATGAAGATAAATTTGGTTTTATGTTCCCTATTGGAAATCCTGCAGGATTTGAGGCTGGTACTTGTACAGTAACTTGTCATGGTGGTTTAACAGATGCAGAACCAGGACACAAAGCTACAAGACACTACATGAAAAATGAAGGTGAATTAGCAGATTTCTGGCATTGGAAACGTGATAGACATGAATTAGCACAAGCAGCAGATGATGGATTCGTACAATGGGAAGATGATTTTGGAAAAGCTTCAGCAAATGGAAGAAAAAATGATGAAGGACCTTCACCATATTCTACTGGTATGAAATTTACAGATGCTACTTCTGGATTTAGCGGTCCTAAATATGTAATTCCAAACAGAACAAATTACTACTGGATTACACAAGCGGAAATTGATGGTAAAACTGCAAAAGAGGTTACAGCAGTAGCTGAAAACGGTGTTCTTACTTACGATGGAGGAACAATTGACCCTAATAATAACCCTTCTTATTCTCAAGGATTTGGTAACAAAAGAATGCCAAGTGTAATTGTCAATCCAGGTGGAGGAGAAAATGCTCGTAGAGGTGAAGTACAAGTTAAAGCTAAACACGTAGGTTCAGGATGGCAATTAGAAATCAGAAGAAAATTAGTAACTGGAGATCCTACAGATGCTAGTTTTGCTCCTGGTCAATCTATTCCTTTTGGATTAGCAATATTTAACAATGCTGCAATTGGACATGGTATGTCTAATTTCTTAACAATGGAAATAGAGAAATAATCTTTTTTAATAAAAGCACAGATTTCTTAATCTGTGCTTTTACTAAAACTTTAAGGATTATTTAATTTTAAAAACTCAAATATGAAAAATATATTTAAAATAATAATGCTCTTAAGCATTGGGCTCTTTTTGAACTCATGTTATTATGATGCATATCCTGAAGAGGAGATTTCTACCCCAGATAATGATGGCGGAGAAGTTCCTACAGAAGTATCATTCCAGATCGATATACAACCAATATTTGGTAAATGTGTAGGATGTCACGGAGGTAATCAAAACCCAAATTTAACTGAAGGTAATGCTTATTCTTCACTAGTTCCAGCTTATGTTAAAGCTAACGATGCAAATGGAAGTAAGCTTTTCAAAAAATTAAACGATGGTCATCAAGGAGGTGTTTCTAATGACAAACTTGCATTAATTAAAGCTTGGATTAACGACGGAGCAAAAAATAATTAACCTTTAAGAAAACAAACATGAAAAATTATTTAATATTACTTTTTGCTTTTTTAATGGTTCCTTTTATTGCAAATGCACAAGAAGATGACACTAAAAAAGAAAAGAAAAAAGAAAAATTAGAAAGAGCWGCCTTTGARAGYTCTTATATAATAGACAAYCCRACCAATGTTGTATTGAGRAAAAATGCRCTTGAAGTGCAAATGGCTCATAGATTTGGTGTAGTGAATAATACTGGTGGAAATGATTTAGYTGGATTTTGGGCWCCTTCAAAYATTAGAATAGCWTTAGCTTATGGTATCCATGAAAGATTAACTATTGGATATGGTACCACTAAATTTGACCGTTTACAAGATTTTAACTGGAAATTTGCCTTATTAAGACAAACACGCTCCAATTCTATGCCTGTAAGTATTTCTTACTATGGTAATTTCACCGTAGATGCAAGAAAAAAAGATGCTACATATAACGGTGGTTCAAGGTTTGTAAACCTACAAGACAGGTATTCTAACTTTCACCAATTAATAATTGCAAAAAGATTTACTCCAAATTTCTCAGCTCAAATCGCACCTAGTGTTTCTCACTATAATATAGTTGATAACACAATGAGAAATGACATGGTTACTATTGCAATTGGTGGACGTTACAAAATAAGCCCTCAAACTTCAATAATGATTGATTACAGTCAGCCAATTACGGAGTTTATGAAGGACAATCCACACCCAGGTATTAGTGTTGGCCTTGAATTTTCAACATCGGCTCACGCATTCCAATTGTTTGCAACCAATTACAATGGTTTGGTATCTCAAAAGAACAATATGTTCAACCAAAATGATTTCTTTAATGGCGATATCTTAATTGGATTCAACATTACAAGAATTTATAATTTTTAAGAATTCACACTTCTTGAACAGATTAGCAGCTTAAATATGTCACCCAAAGACCATTTTAAATTGTTGTTAATCTGTTTTTTTTAAGTCGTTAATGTCATTTAACAAGGTATATTATGGAAAATAATGAAGACAAAAAAAAGAGCACCAATAGACGTAGATTCCTAAAATTAGGATTACTGTCTAGTGTAACCGCTGTTGCAGGAGCATCTGTTCTTTCTAACTTCACCGAAGATATTGAAGAGAAAAAA
This sequence comes from Labilibaculum sp., assembly GCA_016760525.1. Taxonomy (GTDB): domain Bacteria; phylum Bacteroidota; class Bacteroidia; order Bacteroidales; family Marinifilaceae; genus Labilibaculum. The sequence goes on along the minus strand of JAESUW010000191.1, from coordinate 3,022 downwards.
TCTTCTGGAGAAAAAGTTAGATTATTAACACCTGATGGGAAAATGGTTGAAGTTGATGCCGAAAGCATTAATAAATACCCTCACGCTCATGTTAATACAGAAGAATCTAGAAAAGGAATTCCTAATAAAAAGTTTGTAATGGTCATTGACTTGGCTCGTTGTAAAAATGCACGTAAATGTGTTGAAGGATGCCAAAAAGGACATCAATTAGATTATAATGAAGAATTTATGAAGGTTCAACTTCTTCAAGATAATGAAGAAGGATCTCCTTACTGGTTTCCAAAACCATGTTTTCATTGCGACGAACCTCCTTGTGTTACTGTTTGCCCTACGGGTGCAACATTTAAAAGAGAAGACGGTATTGTTTTAATTGACAATGATCGTTGTATAGGTTGTAAATTTTGTGTTACAAGTTGCCCATATTCTGCTCGTCAGTTTAATTGGGGACACAAAGAAAAATTTGAGAATAAAGACATTCCTTATTCACCTGAAACCAGTATCCCCGCTGCTGAAGGAACTGTTATGAAATGTGATTTCTGTCCAGATTTATTACGCCAAGGAAAACTGCCTTATTGTGCCAAATCTTGCCCTATGGGCGTTATTTATTTTGGAGACAAAAACGAAGATATTGTAACCAATGGAGAAGAAACAGTACGTTTTTCAGAATTGATTAAAGAACGTGGTGGCTATCGCCATTTAGAACATTTAGGTACCAAACCTAATGTGTATTACCTACCTGCTGTTAACCGCCAATTCCCACTAGAAAGAGGTTTCAACGTAGATGAAGATATTATTGAACGCTATAAGGATGTTCCTTACGTTAAAGAAATGAAAAAACAAGGAAAAATTTAACTTAAAAACTCTTCATTATGGATTTAGAAAATAGAAAAAGAGAATTGGTTAAAGAATTTTCTCCTTTATTATTAAAAACCTCCAAATTATCCAAAATTTGGATGGTAGGTTTAACAGCTGTCATATTAGTAGGTCTTTACGCCTTTATTTTACAATTTATGAAAGGTCATATTGTAACTGGTATGCGTGACAATGTGGTTTGGGGTGTATATATTATAAACTTCATATTCTTTGTTTGTTTAAGCTATTCGGGTGCCTTTATTGGAGGTGTTTTACACTTTGTAAAAACACCATGGAAAAACTCAGTGGCTAGAATTGTTGAAATAATTACAGTTCTTTCATTAATTATTGGCCCTATATTTATTCTACTATGTATTGGTAGATTAGATAGATTACACTATCTATTTATGTATCCAAGAATTCAATCACCAATTACTTGGGATATTATAGCTATTATAACAGACTTAATTGGATGCTTCATCTATTTATACTTAACATTTATTCCAGACTTTGCTATTCTTAGAGACCATAGTGAAGATATGCCTAAATGGAGACAAAAAATATACAAGTATTTAGCTATTGGTTATCAAGACACTAAGTCACAAAGAGAACTATTGCATAAAACAACTAAAACAATGTCAATTATGATTATTGCTTTGGCAATAGTAGCATATTCAGTATTGGCTTGGATTTTTAGTTTAACATTACAACCAGGATGGAATAGTTCAATTTTCGCACCTTATTTTATTATTGCAGGATTGTATTCTGGAGCTGCTGTTATTATTCTTTCTATGTACTTTATTCGCAAGTATTTAAAACTAGATTTTTATATTAGAAAAGTACATTTTACTGGTGCTGGTGTTTTTTTATTAATCATGTCTTTACTATATGGTTACTTTACATTTAGTGAGTATTTCTCAAGATGGTTTAGCCATAAAACACACGATGCAAAACTTCTAGACACCTTATTTACTCGTTATTTTTGGGAATTTATCTTAGCTAATTATATTGGGATTTTAATTCCAATAGTTATCTTATTCTTTAAAAAACTAAGAACTATTAAATCTATAACCTTTGCCTCTATTATTGCAATATTAGGATTATGGCTAAATAGATATTTAATTGTTGTTCCAACATTAGAAACACCTTATTTACCAATTCAAGACACTAGAGAAGAATTTGTACATTATTCTGCTACATGGGTAGAATGGTCGCTAAGTTTTGCTGGTGTAGCTGCATTTATATTATTTTTTATGCTACTCATGAAATTAGTCCCAATTATTCCTATGTCAGGAATTATTGATCAAGAACGTGAGCAAAACCGCAAAAACAAAAAAAAGTAAAAACTCAATCTAGAAATTATGAAAAAACTATTTAAATTTTCAGTAATTGCAATCTTAATTGGGCTATTTACACAAACCAATATAATTGCTCAAGACAACGAAGTTAAAAATTTTAAAATGTTGTATAAATTCAGTACAACAAAACAAGCAGATAATACCCGCCTGCTAGAAGTTAGCTTTATTGCTCGTCATAAAAAAAATCGTAAAAATAAAGTTCCCGTTTTTGAAGCCAAAATCAATTTTTACAATATTTCGGGTGAAGAGAATATATTATTAGGAACTGTTAAAACAGATAAAAAAGGATTTGCAAGACTTATACTTCCTAAAAATCAATCATATGCCAAAGATATTGATGGTTACATTAATTTAAAAGCTGTTTTTGAAAAAACCGAAGCCATTAAATCTTATAAAAAATCAGTTGCTATAAAAGATCTAATTTTAGATTTAAGTTTAAAAGAGATTGATAGTGTAAAAACAGTCATCTTAAAAGCTTATACGCTTGATAGTTTAAAAACTAAAATTCCAGTTATAGAAGCCGATGTTATTTTTTCTATTGGTGGAATGATTTCAAATATGCCTATTGAAGAAGCAACCATAGAAGATGGTGAATATAAATTTGAATTCCCAACAAACATACCCGGCGATGTTAATGGTGATATTGATGTATTTGTATCTATCGAAGATCACGATGATTTTGGAAATGTGATTCAGAAAAAAAATGTACATTGGGGTACGTTCAATAAACAACTAAAAAACGATTCAAATACATTATGGTCTGTAGCTGCACCTATATGGATGTACATTGTATTATCTATTTTATTAATAGG
>JAESUW010000117.1 GCA_016760525.1 Labilibaculum sp. | reverse complement strand
GAATGGAAAAGAAATTTTTAAAAGAAGCAATACATTTTCTTGAAGGTTTTTCTAATGATAAAAGAAAAGAATTACTGGATAAAAATATTGAAAATAGAACAAGATATATTACTCTGGTCTTAGAGGATATTTTTCAAGCTCAAAATGCCAGTGCTGTAATTCGTTCCTGTGATTGTTTTGGAATTCAGGACTTGCATGTGATTGAAAATTACAATGCATACAAATTGAATCCTGATGTTGTGTTGGGAGCATCAAAGTGGATCGATTTGCACAGGCACCATAAGGAGGAAAGGAACACCCTAAGCACAATCTTAAAATTAAAAAAAGAGGGATATAGAATTGTGGCTACTACTCCGCATACAAATGATATTCTTTTGCCCGATTTTGATTTGAGTAAAGGGAAAGCAGCTTTCTTTTTTGGAACAGAGCTAACAGGTTTGTCCGATGAGGTAATGAATAATGCCGATGAATTTGTGAAAATTCCAATGTATGGATTTACGGAAAGTTTTAATATCTCGGTTTCTGCAGCTTTGGTATTAAGTCACCTTACTTCTACTCTTCGTCGGTCGGATGTAAATTGGCAATTGTCTGATAATGAAAAGTTAGAATTAAAATTAGAATGGCTAAGAAAATCGATAAGATCCGGAGATAAACTACTGGAGGAATTTGTGAAAAAGAATCAAGATTGATGCTAATTTGAAGAGATTATATTAAGTTAATTTTTGTAGACTGGAATATTTTGAGCAAATATTTCGGAAATGGTAAAAAGATTATTATTTTTGATGAAAACTACCTTGGCATAGATAAATACAATTTATTTAGCTACTTTGAATAAAAATTTAACTACCATTATATGAATTGTGTTGTAATTGACGATGATAAACTTTCTAGAAAAGTTGTAGAAAGTTATATTGAAAGAACCGATTTCTTATCATTTGGAGCATCTTATCCAAGTGCAATTGAAGCAATTAATAATATCAAAAAAAACGAACCTGTTGATTTGATATTTTTAGATATTGAAATGCCCGAAATGAGTGGCATGGAATTTTTGAACAGCCTAAGTACGACACCACAAATTATTATTATTTCTTCCAAAGAACAGTATGCTTTGGAAGCTTTTGAGTACGATGTTACCGATTATCTTTTAAAGCCAATCAGTTACAGTCGATTTTTTAAAGCTGTAAGTAAAGCAAATCGTCGTTATAAAAACAGTGAAGGTTTCATGCAGGATAAGAATGAAATCTTTATCAAAAGTAATTCAGCATTGGTTCGTTTAAATTACGATGATATTTTATGGATTGAAGCTTTAGAGAATTATGTGGTTGTTAATTCCTATCATGAAAAATACACCATCCACTTTACCATGAAGGCAATAGAAGAAAAGATGCCTGCTGCTCGTTTTTCAAGAATTCACCGTTCGTACATCGTTAATTTGAGTAAAATTGGTGTGATTGAGGATAATTCTGTTGTAATTGAAACCGAAGGTGGTCAAAAAGCAATTCCTATTGGAAAATCTTATCGCGATAAATTATTAGGAGATATTAATTTAATGACGAGATAGTTTTTTAATGGCAGTATTTTTATTGAATTTTGTATTCAAATAAAAATTCTGTTTATGATCACGAATCGACAATTATTTCTGCAGCATGTAGCTACAACCTCTGATTATCCTATTACATTGGAAATTGAGAGAGCAGAAGGAATATATATGTACAGCCCGGACGGAAAGCCATATTTGGATCTCGTATCGGGCGTTTCTGTTAGTAACCTTGGGCACGGACATCCTCGTGTCCGTCAAGCCATTAAAGATCAGGTTGATAAATATATGCATCTAATGGTGTACGGAGAGTTCGTTGAAACTCCTCAAGTACTATTGGCTAAACTTTTATCCGACAACCTTCCCGAAAGTTTAAATTCCGTTTACTTTGTAAATTCTGGTAGTGAGGCCATCGAAGGAGCGCTAAAATTAGGGAAACGTTACACCGGCCGATCCGAAATAATCACTTTTAAAAATGCATATCATGGAAGTACTCATGGTGCTTTAAGTGTTTTGGGTGATGAGGAAATGAAAAATGCATTTCGTCCATTACTGCCTGATATTCGAATTATCGAATTTGGTAATGTGATTGATTTGGAGCAAATTACAGAACGAACTGCTTGTGTTGTTTTGGAACCGATTCAATCGGAAGGAGGAATGATCATCCCATCCAAAGAATTTATTCAAACATTACGTGCCAGATGCACAGAAAAAGGTGCTTTGCTGATTTTTGATGAAGTTCAAATGGGATTTGGCCGAACTGGTAAGCTTTTTGCCTTTGAGCATTTCGATGTGGTTCCTGACATTCTTTGTTTGGCTAAAGCAATGGGAGGTGGAATGCCGATTGGAGCCTTTATATCCGATAAAAAGATACTTGATTCGTTTAAAAGCAATCCGATGTTGGGGCACATTACAACTTTTGGAGGACATCCTGTGTGTTGTGCTGCTGCTAAAGCGGCTTTGGAAGTGCTTTTAGAAGAAAATATTGTTGATGACGTTCAGCGAAAAGGAGAGCTTTTTGTTTCCCTGTTAAAAGATCATCCTATGGTGAAAGGATTTCGTCAGTTGGGGCTTTTTATTGCTGTAATCGTTGAATCAAAAGAAATTATGATTCAGATTATGAAAGAGGCGTATGAAATAGGTGTAATAATGGATGCTTTTCTTTTTTGTGATGGAGCATATCGAATTGCACCACCCTTAAATATTACTGATGAGGAAATTCACCATGCTTCGGATTTACTAATTCAGGCAATGAACAAGGTGAAAAAATAAAATTTCACGAAATTGATGCGGTTCAGGTAAGAATATTTAAAAATAGATTGATGAGAAAATTATTATTTGTGTTTTTAGCCTTACTCTGTTCTTCGAGTCTTTTTTCACAGATTAATTTAGTCGAGAAGGAGCAACAAATCAAATCTGAGTTTGATAGTTTGGTTCTCGCTGATACCGATTCCCTAAAATTGAGTATTTGTAATAAAATTCAAAAATTGTTTGCAGACATATTGAACGAAGGGCAGAGTTTTGATTATCCGTTTACAGAATTGTCTAAAATGGGGAAGTTGATTTCTCCGGATCAGAAATTTCGGGTTTTCAATTGGAATTGTGTTTTGGGTGATGGTACTTATCGATATTTTGCTTTGCTGCAAATTAAACAGATAAAGTCAATTCAGGTGATAGTTTTGCAAGATTCGAAGCTTGTCGCTGATATGTTTCATCAATACACATCAGCAAATTGGCCGGGAGCCCTTTACTATCAAATTATTCCGTTTAAGACGAAATCCGGCAATTCTTATTTATTGCTCGGTTGGGATGGGAATGATTTTCGAACAAATAAAAAGATTGTCGAAGTTCTCAATTTTGATGAGAAAGGGCAAGTTACTTTTGGTATGCCTGTGATTTTTTGGAAAGGGAAACTTCTAAACAGAATTGTTTTCGAATATGCCAAACAGGCCGGAATGACTATTCAATACAATGAAAAAGAGAAGCAAATTGTATTTGATCATTTGGCGCCGTCATCGCCAATTTATCAGAACCAATTTGAATATTACGGACCTGATTTTTCTTATGATGCTCTGGAGTATCAGAAGGGGAAATGGGTATTAGTTGAAAATGTTGATGTAAGAAATAAGTAAGAAAAATGAGTGATACATTCCAATATCAAACAGAGCAGTTTGCCGATATAAAAATACTAAGATATCAGGTTCCTGGCTTCGAAGAATTGACATTAGGTCAGAAAGAACTGATATACTATTTGGCGGAAGCAGCGCGTTGTGGTCGCGATATTCTGTTCGATCAAAATAATAAAAATAACTTGAGTATTCGCCGTACTATGGAAGCAATTGCCAAATCGTACGATGGAGATAGAGAATCTGATGAATTCAAAAACTTTTTGGTCTATACCAAGAGAGTTTGGTTTTCAAACGGAATTCATCACCATTACTCTATGGATAAGTTCATGCCTAAATTTTCGGAAGAGTACTTTGGAGAGCTGTTAAGCAATACAAATCATGAATTACTGCCTTTGTTGGAAGGAGAGGATGTTGTTGGTTTGCTGACCAGATTGGTTCCTGTCTTATTCGATGAAGATGTGGATGCAAAAAGAGTGGTTTTGAACCCTGAACTGGATTTAATAAAAGATTCAGCAAATAACTATTACGAGGGCGTTAATGAGAAAGAGGCAGAAGATTTTTATGCCAAGATCGAAAAGGGAGATCCGGAAAGACCAATATCTACAGGTTTGAACTCCAAGTTGGTGAAGGAAAATGGAGAGCTGATTGAAAAAACATGGAAAGTGGGAGGAATGTATTCCGAAGCAATCGAAAAAATTGTGTTTTGGCTGGAAAAGGCAATCCCTGTTGCTGATAGTGAGTTTCAAAAAGAATCCTTGGTGAAATTAGTTGCGTTTTACAAGACCGGCGATTTAAAAACCTTCGATGAATATTCAATTTTATGGGTTAAAGATTTAGATGCTCATATTGATGTAGTGAATGGTTTTATTGAAGTGTATGGTGATGCTTTGGCAATTAAAGGCAGTTGGGAGTCTATCGTTAACTTTAAAGATGTTGAAGCCACCAAAAGAGCTGTGATTATTTCTGATAATGCACAATGGTTCGAAGATCATTCTCCTGTTGATGAACGATTCAAGAAAAAAGAGGTGAAAGGAGTGAGTGCAAAGGTGATTACCGTTGCTATGTTGGGGGGCGATTGTCATCCTGCAACGCCTATAGGTGTTAATTTGCCAAATGCAGAGTGGATTCGTAAAGAACATGGCAGCAAGTCCGTTACCATTGATAATATTACGCATGCTTATCATCAATCATCATTAAAAGGTGGTATGGTGGAAGAGTTCGCTTACAGCAAAGAAGAAGTTCAGCGAGCGAAAGATCATGGATATTTGGGCGGTAACCTGCATACCGACTTGCACGAATGCCTTGGTCATGGCTCCGGACAATTATTACCTGGAGTTGGAATGGATGCATTGAAAAATTACCATTCTACTTTAGAAGAGGCTCGTGCCGATTTATTTGCACTGTATTACATGATGGATCCTAAAATGGTAGAATTGGGATTGATGCCAAGTTTGGAGGTTGCTAAAGCAGAATACGACGGGTACATTCGAAATGGATTAATTACTCAGCTCACTAGAATTGAGTTGGGAAAAGACATCGAGGAATCTCACATGAGAAATCGCCAGTTAATTGTCAAGTGGGTTTATGAAAAAGGTGAATCCGATAAGGCAATTGAGAAGATTCATGAAAATGGGAAAACTTATTTCATCGTAAATGATTATCAAAAACTGAGAATGCTATTCGGAGATTTGCTGGAAGAAGTACAGCGAATAAAATCGGAAGGAGATTTTGAGGCTGGAAAATTATTGGTTGAAGATTACGCCGTAAAAGTAGATGCCGAATTGCATAAAGAAGTGAAGGAGAGATTCGAAAAACTGAATTTGGCTGCTTATGCTGGTTTTATTAATCCAGATTATCACCCTGTTTACGAAGAAGACAAAATTGTTGATGTTAAGATATCGTATCCAATGGATTTTATGGCGCAGATGCTTGAGTATGGAGAGAGGTATTCTTTTCTACCCAATATAAATTAAGACTACCGATACTGCTGACCGATTGGAATACTCACAGTTCGAAGGCATATTTAAATTGGTGAGAGATTATACGGAACTAAAGTAAGAAAAAGACATTTTGAGAAATATAGAAGAGCTTTTACCATTGGTAAAAGCTCTTTTTTATTGCCATCTGATGTTCTCAATAATAAGTTTTACAAACTCTATTTTTAAGCACAAAAAAACGAAGGATTTCACAAAGATAATTGGTTTAATTTTTGGCTGTAAATACAAGGGTGCTCTGCACCAAAAGTTTCCAATACTTGGATTAGTTTAAAGAATTGGAAAATTTCGAATTCTAAAAGCAGCATAGCTGCGAAGTATTTGCAGAGAATATATTTTTGCATGAAT
>JAESUW010000190.1 GCA_016760525.1 Labilibaculum sp. | reverse complement strand
TGGCAAAGATCAGAAGAAAGAAATAGGGCTACAGCCGATTTATTTAACAAATTGGGTTTGGCCGAATACGAGGCAATTGAAGCTTTTGTCAGGTTTATTGTCTAAATTTATCTGAGAATTTCCGAATTCAACAGCTTGAATTCGGGCTTCTCTTTAACTGGTTCATTTTAACTGTAAAAACAATGATTTTCATGTCTGGTTTTTTTTTTAATATCCGTTTTTTTAGAGCACTTTTTGTAATCTCTGTATTGTTGTTCTCAAATTTTAATTTGATAGCCGTTAAGAAATCAGATAGATTGAAGCGAAAAGCCGACAAAGCCACACAAAGTTTTGTTGAGCAAGTTTCAACGGAATTTATTTACACATTTCGGTACGATAGTTTGCAAATAGATTCTGAGCAAAAGGAAATTACATTGTATATGAATCCGGTGTTTTCATATATTCCGTTTCGTCCGGAATCGGTTCATAGATATAAGCAAAATTTTAAAGAAGAATTGGGGCGGAGATTTCGAGATTATTCCATTCGAATGGAAAGTATGGGACAGGAAATAAGCGATTTGATTCCTAATTTTTATCGGAAAGATTCTTTTGATATTGATCGTTTGAATAAAAATACCGAAGCCATTCATCCATTGGTACGAAGAATTAATACAGGAAATGATCCAATACAGGGATTAAAAAACAAACACATTGCCCTTTGGCACTCTCATGGCTGGTATTATGAAAATACTATGGACAGATGGGAATGGCAACGAGCAAGAGTTTTCACTACGGTAGAAGATATGTGGACGATGGAATTCGTAGTTCCATACATTGCACCAATGCTTGAAAATGCAGGTGCTAATGTATTGTTCCCACGCGAAAGAGATGTACAAAAAAATGAAGTGATTGTAGATGCTGAGTGGTCGTCGAAGGGATCGGAATATCTTGTAAAGGATTCTGTTTGGGAGTTGAATTCACAATCAGGATTCGCAAATAAATATCCTTTTTATATTGAGGGCGAAAATCCATTTGATTTGGGAAAGAGCTATCAGACAGAGGCTAATGCCGTGGAATCTGCGAAAGTTCAATATTTACCCAATTTTCCGGAAAAAGGTGAATATGCAGTATCTATTTCCTATTCGGATGATGATGATAATGTGAATGATGCTCATTATACGGTATATCATTCAGGTGGTAAAGCTGACTTTTTGGTGAATCAGAGCATGGGAGGTAAAACCTGGATTTATTTGGGCACCTTTCTTTTTGAAAAGGGGAAAAATCCCGAAAAGGGAATGCTTGAATTGTCTAACAAGAGTGATGAGACAGGAAAGTGGATTTCGGCTGATGCGATTCGATTTGGTGGAGGAATGGGGAACATTGCCCGAGGGAATCCGGAAGAATTGGAGGAGTTGAAAAAGCAAAGAACAGAGCTTGGTTTTAAAATGGATGCGAATATTTGGCAAAAATACACGAGTAATCGTCCGAGATATCAGGAGGCTGCACGTTACTATCTTCAGTATGCAGGAATGCCAGATTCAATAGTTTATAGTATTAATAAAGACTACAAAGCAGATTACAGCAATCGCGGAAAAGATGCGGCCAAGTTTCAGAAAAAAGAAAGTGGTAAAACCGATTACAAAGATGATTACATGAGTCGCGGAGAATGGGTGGATTATTTGATTGGATCACCATCTGGTCCAACAAAAAACCCGACTGTAAAAGGATTGGGGATACCTGTTGATATGGCCTTGGCATTTCACACCGATGCAGGATTTACACCGAATGATTCCATTATTGGAAGTTTGGCCATTTATTCCACCACAAGAGATGAGGATTATTTTCCAAACGGACAATCGAAATGGGCAAGCCGCGATTTAACGGATATTGTTCAAACGCAGGTTGTGGAAGACATTCGTAAAAAGTATGAGCCTAAATGGACACGAAGAGGAATGTGGAACAAGCAATATTCTGAAGCGTACCGCCCAAAAGTTCCTACTATGTTGTCGGAATTGTTGTCTCATCAAAATTTTTCTGATATGTATCAGGGAATGGATCCGAAGTTTAAATTTGATGTTAGCCGGGCTTATTACAAAGGAATTTTAAAATTTCTTTCATCTCAGGATGGACGGGATTATGTGGTTCAGCCTTTGCCAGTTGATCATTTTCAAATCAGGGAAACTGAAAACGGAATTGTTCTTTCGTGGAAATCGGTTGAAGATGAATTAGAGCCTTCGGCAAGGCCCGGGTTTTATAAAGTATATACACGAATTGAGGAGGAAGGATTTGATGAGGGAACGATTGTTACCAATTCGGAATACAATATTGCGAATTGTAAACCAGGTGTGATTTACAGTTTTAAGCTAACGGCTTTGAATAAAGGCGGAGAAAGTTTTGATTCAGAAATTTTAGCCTATTGCAAATCAGAAAATGGAAAAAAACCAGTTTTAATTGTAAATGGATTTGATCGCATTTCGGCTCCTCAGGGATTTGATGATGGAAAATTGGCCGGTTTTTTAAGTTCGGAAGATGAGGGTGTCGCTTACAAAAGAAACATTGCCTACGTAGGTGATCAGTACGATTTCGATCGAAAATCGAAATGGCTGGATGATGATGCATCGGGTCATGGAAGTTCATATGCCGATCAGGAAGAAAGAATAATTCCGGGAAATAGTTTCGATTACCCTTTTGTACACGGACAGGCGGTTCGCGATAATGGTTTTGGATTTGTATCGATGAGTGATGAGGTGTTTGAGGAATTGAATTGGGAGGCGCAGGATTATTCTGTGTTGGATTTGATTTTTGGAGAGGAAAAAACCACAAGAAGAATTTATGGTAAGGAGAACAAAGATTTTACAATTTTCACTCCTGAAATGAGAGAGGCAATTCGAAAATACATCAGTTCTGAGAATGCAAATTTGATATTGACGGGAGCTTATGTGGGAACAGATTTGGAATTATGCGGCGATAGCCTGGCAAAATCTTTTGCTGAGGATGAATTGCATTATCAGTTCAGAACCAATCATGCAAGTAAATTGGGTAGAGTATCGCATACAAACGAAGTACGAAATAATTTCACCGGAGAATATCAATTTGTAACCGGATATTCACCCGAGATATATAAAGTAGAAGCACCGGATGCGATTGAACCTAAAGGTGAAGACGCAAAAATTCTTCTTCGTTATTCAGGAAATAATAAAAGTGCAGGAGTGTTGTACAATGGAAACTATCAATCAGTAATTTTAGGATTTCCATTCGAAACATTGGAAACGAAAGAGTATCGAAATGAGTTGATGAAACAGATACTTCAATTTTTTAATCAGTAAGAAAATAACAAAAACACAATAATTACTATGAACGGAAAGGTGACATGTTTTATTCCTTTTGGAACAAAGGAAGAGACCGAAATTACAATCAACGAGCTAATAAAATCAGATTTAGTAGCTGCGGTTTATGTTGTAGGTGGCGATGCCCAACTTGAGGCTGAAGGTGTTAATGTTTTAACATCGGAAGCCTTATCGCACGGAAAAACAATTCATGCAATTGCAGAGAAAGCAGATTCTGAATATGTTTTTATCTACACAAAAACAAGTGCCTTAACTTTAGGACAATTGGCTTTGGATCGGTTTATGAAGGTAGCCAAGGATACGAATAGTGGTTTGGTGTATTCGAATTATCGTGCAATTAAAGATGGTGTAGTTGAAAATTGCCCGGTAATCGATTATCAGGAAGGAAGCTTGAGAGATGATTTTAACTTTGGATCGGTTCTTTTTTATGATGCGAAAGTGTTAAAAGAAGCAGTGAAGGATGTGGATACTTCTTTTCGTCATGCAGGATTGTATGAATTGCGTTTGGCAATGGCTGCCCGTTCTGAATTCATGAGAATTCCGGAAGTATTGTACACCGAAGAAGAAATGGATACAAGAAAATCAGGAGAGAAAATTTTCGATTATGTTGATCCTAAGAATCGCGCGGTACAAATTGAAATGGAGATTGCCTGCACTGAACATTTGAAGAGAATAGGAGCTTTTTTAGCACCAAAATTTAATCATGTTGCTTTTGATGAAGGTGATTTTAAAGTAGAAGCTTCTGTGGTAATTCCGGTTCGCGATCGTGTAAAAACTATCGAGGATGCGATTAAATCGGTGTTGGCTCAAAAAGCAAATGTTGATTTCAATTTAATTATTGTAGATAATTACTCTACAGATGGAACGACTGAAATTATTCAGAAATATGCTGCCTTGGACAAGCGTATCATTCACATTATTCCGGAACGAAAAGATTTGGGAATTGGTGGTTGTTGGAATGAAGCTGTTGCTCATGAGTCTTGCGGTAAATTTGCCATTCAGCTGGATAGTGATGATTTGTATGCCGGTGAAAGCACTGTGCAGAAAGTTGTTGATGCGTTTTATCGCGAAAATTGTGCTATGGTTGTAGGAACTTATCAGATGGTGAATTTTGCATTGGAAGAAATTCCTCCGGGAATTATCGATCACAAAGAGTGGACACCCGAAAATGGAAGAAATAATGCTCTTCGAATTAATGGATTGGGTGCTCCCCGTGCATTTTACACACCAGTATTGCGCAAGAATCCGATTCCAAATGTAAATTATGGTGAGGATTATGCTTTGGGATTGGCAATTTCTCGTAATTACCAGATTGGTAGAATTTACGACCCAATTTATTTGTGTCGTCGATGGGATGATAATTCGGATGCTTCTTTGGATATCGAAAAAATGAATGCACACAATACGTATAAAGATCGTATTCGTACCATCGAATTGAAAGCAAGAAAATTGTTAAATCAAAAATAGTATTGGGTTACGTGTAATTTGACGTTTGCATTGTGTGCCGGAAATAATGACATAAAGCCTTGTTTATAGCTTTCTCCCTTTCAGGAGAGATCCCGACAGGGAGAGAGGTGTAATAAATAATAATAAGATTTTCGCAGATCATAATTTATTTGCGAAATCTGTGTCTGAATTATAAAAATCAAAATACAATGAAGAATAGTCTGGGAATAATTTCGCTTCTGTTTGTTTTTCTGATTTCTCTAAGCTCTTGTCAGGGAAAGAAATCCCAACAAGAGGTAAAGGAATCTGTCCAATTTAAAGATTCTGTCGATCAGGAAATTTTTAATTCCATTCGGAGAATAGCCGCATCGATGTCAATCGATTCGTTGTTATTGAATGATCGGGTAATTGAAGTGGCAAAAATGTTTATGCAAACACCTTATGTTGGAGCTACTTTAGAAGGCAATGAAAAGGAACAGCTAGTTGTTAATTTACGGGAGTTGGATTGTACAACTTACCTCGAAAATGTGGTTGCCTTATCAAAAATCTTATCAAACGATTCGTTTACGACTGCTGATTTTCTGAAAGAGCTTGAAAATTTGCGTTACAGAAATGGCAAATTGACTGATTATTCTTCGCGATTGCATTATTTTTCCGATTGGATTTATGAAAATGAAAGAAAAGGAATTGTAAAAAATATTACATCCGAAATWGGGGGAGAAGTGTACGATAAAACGATYAATTTTATGAGTMCGCATGTAAATTCYTATTCTGCYTTACAATYGGACACAGCATTGCTAGACRAAATCCGGAAGACTGAAAATGAAATCAATAAAAGARAAATGTTTTTTATACCGGAAACAAAAATTCAACAGATTGAGGATAAAATTCAAAATGGTGATTTAATTGCCATTACTACTAAAATTGAAGGTTTGGATATATCTCATGTGGGTATTGCAATTCATGTGAATGACAGATTGCACTTGATGCATGCTTCCAGCAAAGCTAAAAAAGTGGTGATTTCAGATATTCCTTTGGCGGAAATGCTCATGCAAAGTAAATATCAATCGGGAATAATGGTGGTTAGGTTAAAATAACCTGACAGAGTCGACGACCTGTCAGTGTTTTAATGATAAAGTTTTAAAAAGGAGTAAAGATTTTTTTTGCTTGATATTGGAAAATAATGAATGTAAACAGCATAAATAAATTAGAGAATTTATTGGAAGAGAAATCTTCCACACAGATATTAGGTGATTT
>JAESUW010000116.1 GCA_016760525.1 Labilibaculum sp. | reverse complement strand
AGATGAACTTGCGAATTTATGGTTCAAACGAAACAACAATCGGTATTAATTAGCGGCTAAAAATACTTTATATATCAAAGTGTGAGTTTGCCCTGAAGGGTGATCAGTAATAGTTGATTACTATTGATTTGGAAGTTTTTGTAGTAAATGTGAATTATTTTGGTATCAATGTCAAAGATACCTTAGATTACCTTTTTTGGCGCTTCCGTGCGCTCCGCTAAATCTTTTAGCTGGTCTGTTGTAGTCATTTGCAATTATTAAATTATGTATTTACAATATTAGGTAATAAAAAAACAGCGCCGGAAAATGTTCGGGCGCTGTAAATACTCTATTGTTTAAAAATTAGAACCCTCTTTGCTGAGCTTCCAGTTTTTGCATTTCTGCATTAAAAGTTTCTTTGAATTTTTCGTAGTCGTAATCAACTTTTAGTTTGTCATCCTGCGATAATTTTTGGTTGATTGCTTCCTCCAAATCTTTAGAACTCATTTCAAGAGCAATGTAAGTTTTGTATTTATTTTCACCAGTTCTGGTTTGCTTCTCGCAGATTACCTTAATGTTGTTCAATTGTTGGTTAATTACTTCTCTGGTTAAACCTTCGAAACGTTCTTCAACTTGCTCAACATTGTTTAATTCAGTTGAGTTCACGTAATTGTCGATAGTTCCTTTAATAGTCGATTGAATTAGAGTTGCTAATTCGGCACGAGCATTGGTTCCGGCTTTCTTTTTCGAAACCATTTGATCTAAACTTTCACCAATGGCTGAGGCTCTAAAATTGTTTTTGTCAGATTGGTAATCTGATCCGGTGCAATAAACTTCAATTAATTCTTCGCCTTGTGCTTTAGTGGTAACAGCTTTCTCAGCCGATCCGCATGAACTTAAACCTGCACTTACTAAAATTCCTAATCCAAGGAATAATGATTGTAATTTTTTTGTTTTCATTTTTTTTAGAATTTAGATGTGAGACTTGAGAAGTGAGATTATTACCTCCTTTACTTATGTCTTACCACTATTTTATTAATTTATTACTCGTATAATTTTAATTGTCGATATGAAATCTATTATCTAAAATCTCATATCTGTATTTTTATAAGTCCAATTGATTTAATTTTGGAACAATCGTGTTATTTATTTCATTAACAGCTTGTTCGTAAGCCTCTTTAACAGCGTATTCGTAACTGATTGGCTTCATTCCTTTTACTTCGTATATTGCATCGTTGAAAATTTCCATGCCTGTTTTAACATCCGTAAGAGAGAAAAAACAATCCAGATACACAATGTATAGCTTGTAGTTTCGACCTTCCTTAATTTCACCTTTTGTTACATTGGTATTGATATCAAGAATAACTTTAGCCTGATCTTTATCGTTGGTAAAAGAAAAGAAATTTTCGGACAATTCTTTCTTTAAATTGTTCTTCAAAATTCCTCGTTTTGAATCTTCTCCAAATATCTTTTCACTAAAATTCATGAAGGCTTTTAGGCGTTCTACATTCAAAATTATTTTGCTTTTGGGAGCTGATTCTGGTGTGAAAAAAAGTTTATTCAGCTCGTAATTTTCGTTGTTCTCATTTAAAATGGATGAAAGGTCAAGAGAAACTGTAATTTCTTGTAATTTTTGACGCGATGTCACTTTTGATAATTGAGATGCGCCATAGCCAAATTGATCTGTCGAAACCTTTTCATTTAGAATACCTTCACCTTTGGTAAATTTAAGATTTAGAGGTAGCTGAGGAATTATTTTTTCTCCTTCGTCAGCTAACCAAACAGCCTTTACCAAGATTGGCTCTTTTTGAGAGGTTGAGATTTCAAGATGAATCATTTTTTTATCCGGGCTTAATTGCGTACGCTTAAAAATGTTCTGGATGGAATTATAAAGGCCTGTACCTAAATTTATTTTGCCATCGAAGGTCATTACCGAAAGATCTTCATCTAAATGA
This sequence comes from Labilibaculum sp., assembly GCA_016760525.1. GTDB lineage: Bacteria > Bacteroidota > Bacteroidia > Bacteroidales > Marinifilaceae > Labilibaculum. The sequence continues at coordinate 4,117 of JAESUW010000116.1, read as the reverse complement.
TTTTTAATAGCATCAAGAGATTTTGCATAGTAGTTTAATGCCTGAAAAAGATCAAGTTGTTTTTCGTATTGTTTTCCTTCTTCAAAATAAGTTTGAGACAGCTTCTTTGCTTTATTTAGTTTTATTCGTTTGAGTAGAGCATACTGATTTTTTGATAATCGATAGTAAACCCAATATTCTCCTCCTTTTTTATTATTCCAGGATGATACCATTTCGTATCCTTCCAAATCCTGCGCAAGCGATGTTCGAATATCAGCTTTAAATTCTTCTTTAAAGCTGGTGTTGTCTTCAAACTGATGAATAACAGAATTGGATGAAATAGAGATGGAAATTTCAGAACATAAATCCTGTAAAGCCTGATTTTTGGCTAATTGCATATAGCTGGTTTCGTTGGCATCTTTTTTTACCACAGCTACACCAATGTAATATTCCGATGATACAGGACGTACCTTAACCCATTGTGGTGGTCTGCGTTTGGCTGTTGCAGTATTTGGCGAACAGCTCACCATAAATAAAAGAATAAACGAAAAGTTAAGTACGGTGCGTAAAGTTTGAATCATTTTTATGATTTTGGTTTTTTCGAATCGATTTTTAAAGATAAAGAATTGTTAACAATAAGGATGCCAAAGCTAAATTAATATTTATTTCATTTCAGAAATTAATTTATCAATTAGTAGAAGAGAGAGTTGTGACTCGAAACCTCTTCCCTGTGCAAATCGGTATAATTTAGCTCTTAATTGGTAAAGATCTTCTTCTCGGATGGTTTTTATTTTATGAATGAGAATATCATGCAGATTTTGAGTGTATTCATTTTCATTCAACTGATTTATGGCATCAGATATGATGTATTCCGGAATTTGCTTTTGCTTCAGATGATGAGTGATTTTTATTCGTCCCCATTTGTTAAAACGGAATTTATCTCGAACGTAAAAATTGGTGTAGCGCTCCTCATTAATAAATTTCTCATCTAGTAACGATTGAATAATTTGATCCTGATCGTTGGAAGAAATTTCCCAGTCCCGAAGTTTTTTACGAATATCGAAACAGCATTTCTCTTGTCTGCTGCAAATAAACATGGCTTTTGATAAAGCAGATTCAGCGCTCACCTCTCTCTTTTTCTTTTCGTATTCCATTAATGCGATTTTATAGCTGAAATCATTCTGTTTTTTCCGTTGATATCTGTTCTTAAACAAATGCTGTTAAATCCTTTTTGTTCCAAAAGATCTACCATTTCGTATCCTAAACTTTCGTTGATTTCAAAATAAAGTTTTCCACTTTTTTTTAAATATTGAAGAGCCAGTTCCGCAATGGTTCTGTAAAAAATAAGTGGATCGTGATCTGATACGAATAATGCTGTGTGCGGCTCATGATCCAAAACATTTTTCTCCATTTTACTTTTTTCCGCTTCGGTTACGTAAGGAGGATTGCTCACAATAATATCAAAATTCTCCCAATTAAAAGTCTTCCATTTTAGAATATCCCTATGAAAGAAATTAATATCAACTTGATTGAGTAAGGCGTTTTCCTTTGCTTTTTTAATTGCTTCCGCAGAAATATCGGCAGAAGAAACAAGAGCCTTTTTTAAATTTTTAGACAAAGAAATAGGGATACAGCCACTACCGGTTCCAATATCCAGAATATGCAAACCTTCCTGTTGGTTTTCATTAATAATTGCGAGAACTAACTCCTCCGTTTCCGGACGAGGGATTAAAGTGTGCTCGTTCACCTTAAAAGTAAGATCATAAAATTCAGTTTCGCCTAAAACATACTGTATTGGCTTGCTGGTTTTAAGTTCCTGTGTGTAAGTTTTAATTTGCTGAAAGTGCTCTTTTTTTATGTTTTCAGTTCTGTTCAGCTGAATTTGGGTTTTTGAAAATTTTAAAACGTATTCAAGAAGAATATAGGCCATACTTTCTGTTTCTCTGGCATGATATAGCTCTTCGAGTTCTTTTTTTATGTAATTTATTGTAGATTGTAATGTGTTTTCTGGAGTCATTTGAGTTAAGAATATTGGTTCAAACTTGAATCTAATAAATATAGAGGATTTGAAAAATTAGTAAATGATTGCTTTATAAACAGTAAATCATTGTCTTATTACTCACATCTAATATCTCATAGCTATTGAAATAACAAAGATACAAATCTTCTGAAGTAGTAGGATATATGCTGTTAACAATTAATTGGTCGGGATTTTGGATGCACTTTTTTGAAGTGTTGGCAGTTTTATATGTCATCACCATTATCTCTACGGTAATAATTGTAATACTTGAAAATCGCAGTCCTTTAAAAACCATTTCCTGGATTCTCGTTTTAGTTTCTCTGCCTGTTTTTGGTTTGATCTCGTATTTGGTTTTTGGGCAGAGTTTTCGAAAACGAAAAATGTTCAGCATGAAAGAGTTGGGCGATATGAAGTGGTTGCAGGTAATGAGTCAGGATCAAAAACTTCACTTGGATAAGAGTCGTTTGTTGCAGGATGAACGAATACACGAGAAAAAGAATCTGATGACCTTGCTTTTGAATAATTCAAAAGCTTTACTTACCGGTTACAATCGAGTAAAAATTTTGAATGATGGCAAAGAGACTTTTCCATCTATTTATAAGGCCTTACGGAAAGCAAAGGATCACATTCATTTGGAGTATTATATTATTGAAGATGGAGAGTTAGCTTCAGAACTGCTTGAGATATTAATGCAAAAAGCAAGAGATGGTGTTGAGGTTCGAGTGATATACGATGATGTTGGCAGCTGGAAATTAAGTAAGAAATATGTGGAATCGTTAGAAAAATCAGGCGTGAAAATACATGCTTTTCTTCCTGTTCGATTTCCTATTTTAACAAGTCGGGTTAATTATCGAAACCACCGAAAAATTATTGTGATTGATGGCAAAACGGCCTTTGTTGGAGGATTGAATTTTGCTGATCGATATTTGCATGGAATTCCCGAAATTGGTTCTTGGCGGGATACTCACTTAAAAATTGTTGGTGAAGCGGCTTCCAGTTTGCAAATTGTATTTTTAATCGACTGGTATTTTGTTCGGCAGGAAGTTTTGCTCGACGAGAAATATCTTCCTTACAAGAAAGTGAAACAAAAATGTTTATTACAGATAACCGCTTCCGGTGCCGATTCCGATTGGGCAAGTATTATGCAGGCATATTTTTCGGCCATTACTTCGGCTAAGGGAAATGTGTATATTTCATCACCTTACTTTATGCCTAACGGCAGTATTTTAATGGCACTAAAAACGTCGGCTATGAGCGGGGTTGATGTGCGTGTACTGCTTCCTAAAAAATCAGATTCCTTTATGACTTATTGGGGAACACTATCGTATATTGAAGAATTGCTGGAAGCTGGTGTGCGAATCTTTTTTTACAAAGGAGGATTTAATCACAGCAAGATAATGATGGTTGATGGAATATTGGCAACCGTAGGTACTGCAAATATGGACGTAAGGAGTTTCGAACAAAATTTTGAAGTAAATGCCTTGATTTACGATGAGGAGATAACTTTGGAACTTAGAACACGATTTTTAACTGATTTGGAGGACAGTGAAGAACTGCATTTGCACGAATGGCAGAACCGATCCAAAGGTCAAAGAGTAAAAGAATCAATGGCCAGAATATTTACTCCTCTTTTGTAGTTTCTTCCTGATATTTTTTGAACCAAAACAGGATTTGTTTCATAACGAAATACTCTGAAGAATTTTGGGTAACTTTAATGTGCGAACCAGCATATTCCATAAATTTCAATAATTCATCTCCCTTTAAACCTGTTGCATCTGTAATAATTTCAGCATTGTATTTTGAGTTAATCTTTTTTGTCTTAGCTTCGTTTCTGATTATTTTGGCTAGTTTTTTCTTTGCTTTTTCCGATTTACTAAATTTGCTGTGTAAGAAATCAGTAGGCCTAAATATTGCATCAACCACACCCATTTTTTCATTTTTCGGACGGTATTGAGCAGGAACAATATTTGGTTCTTTTGTGTTATATGGAGCCAGTTGTTTAATGATGTCTTTATTAATTGGATCTTTTTCTTCCAGTTTCAATTTTATAAAATCTTCCTTAAACTCATCCCAGGTTCCTAATGCATAGATATCAACTTCATTCAATAGGTAAGAGAT
>JAESUW010000115.1 GCA_016760525.1 Labilibaculum sp. | reverse complement strand
TATTGATAAAAACAAATATGACACAAATACAATTTATTTTTAATCTTAATAAGCGCATACGAAATATCAAATTACACGAACTGTTTACTTGATCAATACAGATATTTATCTTCCATAATAAAGACAAATATCAGAACCTAAAAAAGAGATGTTCTTACTCACAACAAGTTACATGATTTACATTAATAAATCCTGTTTTTTTATAAACAATAAGTCTAAATTCGACTATTTTTAATTAATAAAGAAAAGCGTATCTTGAACTCCAAATTTTCGGAAACAGCCGAAACATTGGGCTTTACTCCGATTAGCAATTAAATTCCTTAACCGAAAATAAAAATTTACCAACATGAATAAGTTTCTGAATTTCCTATTCTCTATGCAAATGATGGGAGTACTCATCATTCTATTTGCTTTTTCAATTGGAACAGCAACCTTTATTGAAAATGATTTTGGAACTCCCGCAGCCCGTGCATTGGTTTATGATGCTTGGTGGTTTGAGTTAATGTTGCTTTTATTAACCATTAATTTGGTGGTAAATATTTTTCGATACAAGCTATTCAAAAAAGAGAAATGGTCTATATTCCTTTTTCATGCAGCATTCGTTATTATATTTATTGGTTCAGCGGTCACCCGATATATTGGCTATGAAGGAAACATGCACATTCGTGAAGGACAAACCACGAATCAGATTACCACAACGAGCTCGTACATAGATGTGCAGGCACAAACGAATGGGAAAATCAGTCAGGTTAGTAAAAAAGTCACAGTATCAAGTGTAAAAACGACTGAGTATAGTGATGATTTAGACATAGACAACAAAAATGTTAAGATATCACTTAAAACAATGATTCCTAATGCTCAATCGATCATTGCACAGGACATGAACGGATCTCCGATTATGGAAATGATAGCGGTTGGGAATGCAGGAATGACAGGAATGCAAAATTTCACTCTTGAATACAACGAACAAAAAAAAATTGGGGGTAATCTTTTAGCATTTGGGGGGAGTCCCAACGCAAACTCTGTTGTTTTCGATTACTCGGACAGCCTTAGAATGATTAGTCCTTTTGAATTCTCGGAAGTAAGTATGATGGGTGAAGAACTAATTCCAATGACTGCCAATAAATGGCATGTGGTATTTCCTAAAAAATTATACGATTTAAAGGGAACAAAAATTGTGATCAAAAACTTTTTCCCTGCAGCAAAATACAAATACATACAAGGTGAAGATAAAAATGCACCTACAGTATTGGTTTTTGATGTGAAAAGTGGAAATGAGCAGAAAGATATGATTGTAAAAGGCGCTGGTAATTATGTAAGCAAAGCTAGTAATTTGATGATTAACGGCATTAATGTTTCGATTGCCTACGGACCTAAAATACTTGAAATTCCATTTTCGTTGAAATTGAACAAGTTTATCTTAGATCGATATCCTGGTTCGAACAGCCCATCATCATTTGCAAGTGAAGTAACTCTTGTTGATAATGCAAAAGGCATTGAGCAAGATCACCGTATATTTATGAACAACATATTAAAATATGAGGGATTCAGGTTTTTCCAGGCATCATATGATACGGATGAAAAGGGAACAGTTCTTTCTGTAAATCACGACCAGTGGGGAATGAGAATTACTTACTTTGGTTATTTTATTCTAATGTTAGGTATGGCTTGGTCGCTGATTAATCCGTTTACACGCTTTAAAAAATTAGGAGGGAAATCGAAAAGCCGTAAGGCTGCAATTCTTGTGGCTTTCCTTATGGTAGGAAATCTATTACCAGCTTCGGCACAAAATCAAGTATTGCCCATTGTACCTTTAAAGCAGTCGCTAGAATTTGGCAAACTGCTGGTTCAGGATAATGGCGGACGATTTGAACCGATTAACACAATGGCCAGTGAAGTGATTCGAAAAATCACCAAAAAGAATAAATTTCAGGGCTATCCTGCCGATCAGGTATTTTTGAGTATGATCGTGAATCCACAACAGTGGCAAACCGTTGCCATGATTAAAGTTGGGAATTCTGAATTGGCTAAAGAACTTGGTATTTCGGGAAAATACGGATCGTTCAAACACTTTTTAAATGAGCAAGGCCAATATAAGCTTTCTAAAAAAGTTCAGGATGCCTATTCGAGAAAACCGTCACAGCGTACCGGGTACGACAAAGAAATAATTTCGGTTGATGAGAGAATCAACATTACTTATATGGTGTTTACAGGTGAATTTCTAAAGATATTCCCTGATCCAAATGATGACATGCGTGCCTGGTACAACCCAATCGTTGAAATAACTCTTACGGGTGATGATTCTTTGTTTGTGAAAAAATCGATACTGATGTTGGGGCAAGCCTTAAACAATGGCGATTTTGAAAATGCTGACAATTACATTGCGGGAATAAAGACCTATCAAAACCGATTTGCGCAAAATGTGATTCCATCTCCAACCAAGCAAAAAATTGAAATTCTATACAATAACATCAACATTTTTAAAAAGCTGTTTCCATACTACTTACTAATTGGTTTCTTTTTGATTATTTTTCTGGTGATCCAGATTATCAATCCAAAATTCCCAGTGAAGTGGATCATGCGTGCAGCCATGTTGATTTTAGGGGTTGGTTTTATCTTACACACAACAGGATTAGCTGCCAGATGGTACATTTCCGGTCATGCACCCTGGAGTAATGGTTTCGAATCAATGACTTATGTAGCCTGGGCTTGTTTGCTTTCGGGATTCATATTTGTGAAGAAATCTGATTTTGCATTAGCGGCTACATCTATTCTTGCTGGTTTAACTCTATTTGTAGCTCATTTAAGCTGGATGAGTCCAGAGGTAACCAACTTGGTTCCGGTGCTTAAATCGTACTGGCTAACCATTCACGTGGCTATTATTACCGCCAGTTACGGATTTCTTGCACTGGCAGTGGTTTTAGGAATGATTAACCTCTTCCTGTTCAATTTGCAGAACAAGAATAATCTGGATAGAATTAAATACACTGTGACCGATTTAAATCGCATTAGTGAAATGACCATGACAATTGGTTTGTATTTTCTTACCATCGGAACATTTTTAGGTGGTATTTGGGCAAATGAATCGTGGGGTCGCTATTGGGGATGGGATCCTAAAGAAACCTGGGCGCTGGTAAGTATTTTGGTGTACAGCTTTATATTACACATGCGTTTTATTCCTGGCTTAAAATCTGTTTACTCCTTTACTCTTGCATCGGTTTGGGGCTACAGCTCAATTCTAATGACCTATTTTGGTGTGAACTATTATTTGGCTGGAATGCACTCCTACGCAAAAGGCGATCCTGTACCGGTTCCAACTTGGGTGTATTACTCTGTCGCATTTATTCTGATACTAAGCTTAACGGCCTACTACAATTACAAAAAATACAATACTGAACCTAAAGAACTTGAGGCATAAGAAAAAACAGATCAACAGTAGAGAGCTTCACTTGTGTGAGGCTCTTTTTTTGTGTCTGTAAACGCGCTATTTACCGGAAACAAACCTTGAATAAAAAAACCTGTCCGGTTTAATCTCTTTCTAATTGACTGTCTATATAAACACCTCACCCCGGCTCTTTCCTGAAGGATATGGGGTATTAAAATCAATAAAACACAGAAAGGAACCCTTTCGGATTCCTTCTGTATTTTAGTAAATCTTTTAGTCTTATACCAAATGTACTTTAGTCTTGGCTATAAAGCTAAATGATATAATGCCGAGGTATGTTGAGCTGGGTCGTAGATGAGCTTGCGAATTTATGATTCAAACGAAACATCAATCAGTATTATTGGTCGTAATCACAAAAATGATAAGTGGCTCATCGGTGGTGTTTCGTACCGAATGAAATCCCTCATTGCTTACTGCTGTAATATTACCTTTAACAATTTTATGAGTTCTGATTTCCCCATCATCCCCTGCTTTATCGGAATACTCCCCCTCGCCGTGCATAACCACATAAATTTCTTCTTCACCTCTGGGGCCGTGATCGTGAAATCCGGCTTGATCATTTTTACTAAAAAAGACCATAAAGCAAGCAATGCGGTTATTAATCAATTCATCAACATCGAACATTTGCAGCAAATAAATAACTCCCTCGCCACCATACATAAGCTTTCGAGTATCAACGCGAACTACCGAACGTTTATCCTTTCCAAAAGGAACAACACTTAAATCGATGTACTGAGATACTCTCTCTATAACTTGATTGGCTTCAAGAATCTGCATGCTTTCTTCTGTTTTATTTCGTGAAGATTATTGCTTCTTTACGGATATCAATTGAATATCGAAAAGCAAGACTGAACCACCTGGAATTCCTCTGGTATCATAATTTCCATATCCTAAATGGGCAGGAACCAAAAGTGTTCCTTTTCCACCTTCTTTAAAATAAGTAATTCCTTCGGTCCACCCTTTTATAACTCTTTTCAATGGAAATGAAATTCCTGCTTTATTACTCTCGTCGAAAACTTCTCCATTTAAATAATATCCTTTATAGGCTACCTGAACAGTTGATGCACTTGTCGGTTTTACACCTTCTCCTGCCTCATCAATTGTATAATACAAACCCGATTCACACTTTGTTGCCTCCAGCCTATTTGTCTTGATATAATCAGTAATCTGCTTTTCATTGATAAGCGAGAAATCTTTCTCCGGACCACCAGAACAAGAAACTAAAAAGGCAAATACGATGGCTAATAAGCTATACTTCATTTTATTTATCACGTAATGAATTCTTTAAATTTGAATTAAAAACTACTCGTCAATAGAAATCAAATTAATATCAAAAATAAGAACAGAACCTCCTGGTATTACATTTGATTGACTAATGTTATGGTTGTAACTACCAAATCCTAAATGTGCCGGAATTAATAATTTTCCTTCACCACCTACTTTAAAATAAGGAATTCCTTCTTTCAAGCCATATATTATATCTTCACTCAAGTTAAAAGGAGCCCCACTGGCAACACTCTCAGAGAATTTAGTTCCATTTATGAAAAATCCTGTATAAGCCACAGTTACTTTCGATGCCTCTGTTGGCTGATCTCCTTCTCCTTCAACATCCATTGTGTAATACAAACCAGATTCAGTTTTAGTTGCAGTTAATCCTTCGGCTTCAATATAAGCGACAATATCAGTATCGTTCTTTTCAGCGATCATCTCATCAGAAAACACAGTAATCTCAAAAATAAGAACCGAACCACCAGGAATACCATTGTAATCTTTACTGCCATAGCCTAAATGTGCAGGAATTAGTAACATTCCCTTTCCTCCTTCTTTAAAATAGGTAAGTCCTTCGGTCCAACCTTGAATAACTCCCTGCAAATTAAATGAAACTAAATTGTCTTTACTATCATCGAACACAGTACCGTTGGTATAAGAACCTTTGTAAGTAACTGTTACATTAGAACTACTAGTAAGCTGTGCTCCTGTCCCTTGCTCCTCAATTACGTAATACAAACCCGAGGCTGTTTTTTCTGCAAGTAAATTGTTTTCGAGCACATAAGCTGCAATCTCTTCTTCATTCTCTACCCTATAATCTTTCTCATCATCGGAACTCGAACATGATACTAAAAAGGCAAAACACAAGGCTAATAAACTATACTTCATATCTATCTGTTTTATTTAAGAAAAACAAATATAGTAAAAACTTGGAATGTTGGTCGCCACACTTGTATTTACTCAACTTAGATGTGCAGGATCTACAATCCAATTTGCAAAAAGAGAAATTGGTAGTTTCAAACTCAAAACCTCAGATTATAAATAGGAAGAAGCCGGATGTGATAAGGCGATTTTAATACGGCAAAAAAACGTTTTATTATAAGAACCTCACCCCGGCCCTCTCCTGAAGGAGAGGGTGTTTCACCAATCCTTTTGAAAAAAACGAAGCTATTTTCTCTTCTCCTTCAGGAGAAGGATAGGATGAGGTGTCAAGGCTGTATTTTAGTTCGATTCAAACACAAACCTAACAGGTCTACTTTACATCATGTAAATAGACCTGTCAGGTTTTAAGAGATGTATTTTTAATGCCCCAGCTAAAGCAGGGGACAAAGGAAAAGACCGAACGATTGTCATTCTGATACCAATGGCTATTGGGACGAAGAATCTATTCATTAACATGAAATGTTTCGACAAGCTCAACATGACATCTGCATTTTAGAAATCGCCTTGTTTTTGTATTGCCATGATAATGGTGCTACTCACTCCTGT
>JAESUW010000114.1 GCA_016760525.1 Labilibaculum sp. | reverse complement strand
AAATTCAGGAATTCATAGATGTTCTCGCCACCGCTTTGGGCTTTCAACGAAAGATTGACAAGAAGATAAATAAGGGTTAGAATTGCTGTTTTGTTCATGGAACTGATTGATTGTACATCCTAAAGGTAGAAATCCGAATGAAAAAATTCTTGATTATAGTTGTTCTTTTTTCTTTTTAAGGCGATCTACCACTTCATAAACTGCAGGGCAGTAGTGCGTGTTTTTTAAAGTGAGATTTAGTATTTGATAAAAGCGTTTTCGGTCGGTGTGCGGATATTCCCGGCAGGCACGAGGGCGATTTTCATATACCATGCAATAGTTGTCGGGCATTAGGAATGGGCAAGGAGTTTCTTTAAAAACATAGTCGTTCTCTTTATCCATGTATAAATATTGATCGATGAATTCCGAAGGTTTCATTCGAAACTGTTTAGCCATTCGCTCTATGTCCTTGTCGATAACAATTGGACTAATGCTTTTGCAGCAATTAGCACATTCCAGGCAGTCCAGATCTTCAAATACTTCTTCATGAATTTCGTGAACAATGGAGTCTAACTGTTTGGGTCTTTTCTTTTTCAATTTGGAGAAAAAATCTTTGGTTGTAGATTCTGTATTTTTTGCATTTTGCTTTAGCTTTTCTAAATCGATTTTTATTTTACTCATTATTTTATTCTGTTTTTTGAGAAATTCAGTTTGACTTGCGATAAAAATAAGCCACAAATAACAATAGAGATACCTACCATTTTTTGAAAATTAAGAATTTCATCGAGTACGAAATATGCAAAAACAGCAGTGAAAACCGGAATTGCATTAATGAAAATATTGGTTTTGGTTATTCCAATGTGATTTATTCCGTAGGTAAAGAAAATAAAGGCCAAGGAGGATGCGAAGATGGCTAGTTCGAGCAGGGCGATCCACACTTCGGCTGTTGGCTGTGCTGCTGTAAAGTGTTTAAAATCAAAAATGAAAAACAAGGGGAGGAACAGTATAATACCAAATAAATTTTGATAGGATATTAAGGTGACAGGATTGTATTTTGCAGCCAGGTTTTTTAATACAATGGAATAACCAAGGGCAGCACCAACGGCTAAAAACATCAATGCGACTCCAGTTGGCGATGCTATCAAATTTAGGTCTTTATTAAAAATGATAAAAGAAACACCCAATACGGAAATTACGATACCAACAATCCCCATAAATCCCACTTTTTCGCGGTGGAAAAAGTAAGCCACAATGGGCGAAAATAAAGGAATGGTTGAGATAATAACGGCTCCCAGAGTTGAGGAAACCAATTTTAAGCCGAAACTTTCACCCAAAAAGTAGAGAAATGGCTCGAAAAAGGCCAGCAGCATCAATTGCATTCGGTCTTTTTTATCGATTGATTGTATGCGTTTTAGGCCTTTCCCAATTAAAAATAAGAGGAATGACGAAATGATTAGGCGCAAAACAACCGTAGTTATAGGATTATAAACGGTGTATACAATTTTTATCCACACAAAGGAGAAACTCCAAAACAGCATGGCTAAAATTATACTGCCATATATTAAAAAAGACTTTTTGTTCATTGATTTCAGCTTCAGAAATTTGAGGCGAAATTACGGATATTATTCGATGTAAAGAATGTATTAGTATGGGAAATATGATTCGTATAAGTAAATTACTGTATATCGATATGAAATTATTGTAAAACGATAATAAATAGTTGCAAAACAGGAATGTATTACCTAGATTCGTGTAATCATTATTTAATATATTATTGCTATGAAAAGTAACAAAAGAGTTTTAAAGCATTTAGCATCATCTTTTTATTTATTTTATATAGTCAGTCTTTTAGGTCTGGTTAGTGTTGTGTTCTCATTTTTTATGGATTTATTTTATGATTGGGATGGAGCGGTAGAAATGAGATTTAAGGTGATTTCAAGTTTTGTAGAGCTTCCGACTAATTTCACAATGCCTGATGGTAGTAAGTTTGATGGTGTTGGTGAGTTTTATATTTTGCCACGTGTTCTTGAAATAAATAATCTAAGTTATTGGATTCTTAGTTGGTTAGATCAGTTTGTATTGTTTGGTGTTGCGGTGTTTTTAACAAAGCAATTAAAGGAGGTTTTTGGATCAATATCATTAGCTTCAGAGAGTAATTTGTTCTTTGTTCGTAAAAATTATACTCGAATTAAGAGGGTTAGTCTTATTTCAATCATTTTTTGTATTTATGTGTTTATCGAATCTACTATTTATTCATACCTGTTTTTGGAAGATCTACATGTTATGGATATAGCAATCCATGTACATCCTGACTTTAGTGTATTGTTTGGGATTTTTCCGGCTTTGATAATTCTTGCAATTGCTCAAGTGTACAAAGCAGGAATTGATATGAAAGAGGAGAGTGACTTAACAATTTAAAGGAAAGATCGATTTATGCCTATTATAACAAATTTAGATGTGATGTTGGCCAAGCGAAAGATGAGTTCGAAAGAACTTGCTAAACGTATTGGGATTTCTGTGGCTAACTTGTCAATTTTAAAAAGTGGTAAAGCAAAAGCCATTCGTTTTTCTACTCTTGAAGCAATATGCAAAGAATTAGATTGTAAGCCATCCGATATTTTGGATTACATTCCGGATGAAGATAATCCCCAGAATTAGTATTGATTGAAATTTTCGTAGATGGAATTTATACGAAATTTTGTTCATTAATTCTAGTTAGCCATAAAATAGCTCCTTTATTCGTGGAAAAAACTTTGGCTTTGTATTTTTCATTTTCAGATAAAAGTTTAAAAAATACGCTAAGTGCTGTTTCTGTAGGTTGGTTTACAATGAGAGCGTCGATAATGCAGTCGTAGTTTTTTAAAGATTCGTTGTTCGCATTCACGATGGTCTCAATGTCGTTGTGTCCAAATAGCATATTTGCCTGACTGGCATCGGTAAGAATTCTTAAATCTCTTGGATCTATGGAGTTAATTTTTGTCACGTTAATATAATCAACTATTTCTTTTAGAGTAATATCTCCAAGATATTTAGTTTCTAAAATTCCCGTTTGTTGATTAAATTTTGTAGAAATCATTTAGGTAAAATATTACTTGTTCTGAATTGATTTTTTTAATTGTAAATATTCCTCGTGCAGAAGTATGTGTTTTTCCTGCAATTCCAATAATTTTTGCAGTAGAATTGCATTTTCGTTTATAAGATTGTTTAGTTTTTTTGTGCTGTGATAGGCTGCGTTTGGTTCTTCTATTTTTATCTGTTTTTCTTCTTCTTTGTTCGTGTTGCTATCCAATAATTTTTTTAGCAAATAGTTGGCTTCTTTATTACACGCAATCGAAATCTGCTTTAAGGTTTCAGGCTTCCAATTGTCTTTCTTCATGTAAGAGTATATGGTTCTTCTGTCAACCTTAATTCGTCTTGCAATTTCAGTAATTGGTAATCCCGACTCTGTAATTAATGTTTTGATAATATCGCCTTTTGACATAAGCTGTGAATTATTTGATCAAAAAGTGTCTGTTTTATTTGGACAGTTTTGTGAAAATTATAATCTTTATTGTGAAATAGAATAGATAATGTGTGATTTCTAGCGCACAAATTAAGCAATAGTTTTAAAAACAGAGGTGTTCAATGCAGAAAAAATTTAACATCAATAATCGATTGGGGAATTTGAAAGCCAAAGAAGGGGTTGCGCTCAGGAAAGCAATTGCACTAATGATGGGGAGAACAAGAGAACATGTAAGCAGGATTCTTAATGCTCCAGAGGGTTCGATAAAAGATTTTCCCTCTGAGGTAATTATAAGACTTGCTGATTTTTTTAAATGCAATCCCGAAGATTTGTATAATACGCCGCCCAAGCCAATTAGTAAAAAAGAATTATTTAACACTAATCATGATTGAGATGAAAAAGATCACACTGCGGGTTTGCCGAATTTCCCTACTAATAGAATAAGTATTATGAAGAATTATGATGGTTTTGATGAGAAAATTAAAGTGATTGAAAAATTATTGGTATTGTTATTTTTTGTGATATTATTATTGTCCATTTATTTTGTTTGGTTGTCTTATTCATGGAGTTTATCCTTGAATTCATAGATCTTTTTATTCAGAGTTAGGCTAATCTGATTATCAGGATAATTACCCATTAAAATTGATTTGGTTATATCCAGTTATTAAAAATGATAATTTCCTGATGGTCGTGAGATTTTAATATCCAAACCACATGCATACCATTCAAACAAGTTTGTTTAAATGCAATGGAGAATATATATTCCTAATGACGTGGAATTGTGGGATGATGCAAAATGTAATATTTGGAAGTCTTGGAAAAAGGCATTAGCACCGTTTGAGTTTGCTTTTTTCATTAGGTGAAAGACAGGTTTTGAGCCAGTGACCTCCGAGCCCACAATTGATCAATGAAATCAATGGGTTCAGACTGTCAGGATTTCAGTCTTACCCTTGTATTCTGTCAATAATATTCGCCTTTGTATGCGACTTGTTAAATTATTTATATACTTTGAAGCAAAGTAATGCTTTCAAATGTAATTGCAAAATTAATCAACACTTGTATCACCGAATTACAAAAATCTATTATCTTTGTGAAGATTTTAAAATTTAGCCTCTGCTAAGTGGAGTAGTGCAAAAGTCACAACTATTTTGTATATTAATCGTGAATACAAAGGTGATACTCATTTAACTCGAAAAAATGGGAACATTTAAATTAAATAAGGAAAAAGCAATTAACACTCTTTTATATGTTGTAAAAAAGCTTGAAAAAGCTGATAAGCATAAGATGTATAAGATTTTGTATTTTGCGGATCAAAAACATCTAGTTAATTATGGTCGTCCTATAATTGGAGACACGTATTTTAAATTAGAATATGGTCCTGTACCTTCTTTTGTGAAAAATATTGTTGACGAACAAATCAAAGGGTTAGAGGAAATTGTGGCTGTTTATAATAAATACTACATAAAAGCAATCCAAGAGATAGATCTTGATTTCCTATCTGAAAGTGATATTGAATGTTTGGATGATGCAATTAATGAAAATAAAGATTTATCATTTGCTGATTTGACTGCTAAATCTCACGATTATGCATACGAAAAGGCAATATGGACAATTGATTACATGGATATTGCAAGAACGTTAACTAAGGATGAAAATGTTTTAAATTACATTAATAATCAATTGATTAACGATAGAATTAATCTTCATGAATCTTGCTGATCTCTTCTCTGATGAATTACGGCAAGAATTTGCTGAAAGAAATATAGATTTAGGAAGGACTATTCTAATTGAGATTCCTAATTTTGGTGTAACATATCCAAAATATATTGTAATTGTTGCCGAAAATGAGAACGAGTTTGCAATTGCTTATGTGGTTATAAACTCTGAGATTAATAATTTTATTTTCCCTACTCCATATTTGAAGAGTTTACACGTTCCAATAGATAGGGCTTCGCATGATTTTCTTGATCATGATAGTTTTATAAATTGTACCGAAATTAGAGAATTTACAAAACAAGAAGTAATTGATTTTATAAGTGCGCATCCCGAAAGAGTTGTTGGAAATATTACGGAAGGTATTTTAACCGCTGTGCATGCAACGTTGCATTCTGCTACTACTATTCCAAAAATAATAAAAGTTAGATTTGGTTTTGCTTAGATCAAGGATATTTTACTATAAAAAATAAAGCCCTATTCATAGAATAGGGCTTTTGTTTTAGTTCCTTTTTCTATCAATATTGTCAATTATGATACGCTTTATATTATCAGAGTCTCCGCATTGTCTGCTGTTTGTTTTATGACTACATCTAGGACAGCTGAGGTTTGAATCATAGAAGCTAGTTTCATACATTGGAGTGTCGCATTTGGGACAATGTACTTTCAGATTTGTAATATGCCAAATGTTCTCAAGACTACTCCAATCCCAAGACCATTTCCAATTTTTTATGAGTTCTTCTTTGTATGTTAGATAGTCCGTTTTGGTGTCTTCCTTAATCTCAGATTCGTTAATAATCATGATAAAGAATTTGATGAAAGTGAGTAAAATAATTACTATTACTAACCACCATAATTTTAGATTGACCAAATAAAATCCCCAATAGGTTTAACAATATTCCCAATTGTTGATAGAATGGGTTTTTCTTTTAAATTGTCGTATCCTACCGTTAGTAAAAAACTGAAAATTGTTATACCAAAACCTATTGTCCAAGGAGATTTTATCCATTCTTTTTTATTCATTTGATTAATTATTAGAGTTTCAGTTTTACCCTTGTATTCTGTCAATAATATTCGCCTTTGTATGCGTCTTGTTAAGAAGCTGTTTAAATTTATTAAAATAAGCATATAATACATTGACTATCAATTGAATAAGTGGACAATATTCATTATCTTAATGGTTACCAAACTGTT
>JAESUW010000038.1 GCA_016760525.1 Labilibaculum sp. | reverse complement strand
TGAGCACCATTGTTGGTCAACACAGGTATTCTAGCAGGCCTGGCACTTGGTTGCTGGGCGTAGAGGGATTCTCAATCCAAGTCGTAAGGTCGCTCAATCGACAGGCTCTTGCGCAGTTGGTGCCAAGTCACTGCCTCGAAACGATCGGGCCATTCAATCTCCCATTTCTGTGCCAGTTTTCGCGCCCGTGGCAGATAGGCCTGCGCATAGGCCAGGTGGGCTGAGATCATCGCGTCGCGGGTTGGGACGGCAGGTGGCAATGAGGTCAGCAGGTCTTTTTGCTCACTGGTAATAAGCCCGTTCAGATGCAGTGCTCCGCCGCGATGGGGGGCTCCGGTTTCTGCGATCAATAGGTCGATCAGAAGATTGCGGAGATGGAAAACACCAAGCACACCGTTGATGTATTCCTTGCGGCCCGCCGCCAAATGCAACAGCCCAAGAATTCTGATGAACTCTTCGAACTGGTATTTGAGCTTGGCAAGATTTGGCCCTTTGATTGCAGAGGTTGCCGGAAGGCTGTCAAAAATGCCGTCGTGATCAAACAAGGGTTTCAGGCTGTCCTGCGTTTGCAGGCCCATCTGATTGGGTTTCAGGATCAGCGCATCAATGCGCGTCCAATCGTCAGTGATGGCATTGATAAGGGTCGGCCGAGGGGTTCGGTCCCACCAAAGAACGATCTCTCCGGTCTGACTGACGGCCTTGCGCCACAGCGCGGCAACCTCATCACTTGCGCCGTCGGTGGTGACCAAGACGAAATCTATATCACTGTATTCTCTGTTCAATAGGTAATGCCTTCACAATTGAATTTTAGGATGCAAATAATAATTTCAGTATCAAAACTATGAAAAATCAATCCTCTATCCTACTGTCAAATCTGCCAAATTAAGATATCCTCAAAATTTTATAATTTTCAATAATCATAAAATCTCTGACAAATATCCCAAATACCAAAAGGAGAAGCTTTTCACCCATAAGAAGAAGAAATAGTATTCAATATTAACTTTTGAATCAAATCGAAATACTCCGACAAACTAATTCTTATTCAAAGTTGGAATGTAAACTGTGTGCAATCATACATTTATTCAATTCAATAGTCCTATCGTTATCATGTGTATAAAGATCTCATCCCCTTAATGTAGATGGAAGTAAATATAAGTACAACAAAAGAAATCGAAGACTTTTAATATGAATCTATTTTATCGAGATCGTACATGGCCGCTAAATCAACGATGCCATGAGACCCGATAGATTTACCGATGAGATCTTTACTGCGATTGTTTTTTTAATAGATATTTGACACATTTTTTTGCCTTATAGGTTCTACCTATTCTACAAATATCATTTACGCCTTTTTATTTCTTAACTCTACCCTTCTAATTTTACCACTGATGGTTTTTGGAAGAGCCTCAACAAACTCAACAATACGAGGATATTTATAAGGAGCTGTTACTTTTTTCATGTGATTTTGAATTTCCTTAATTAACTCCTCTGTTCCAGGTGCGTATTCTTTGCTTAATACGATTGTGGCCTTTACTACTTGTCCCCGCACATCATCCGGCACTCCCGTAATGGCGCATTCAACAACTGCGGGGTGAGTCATCAATGCACTTTCTACCTCAAATGGACCAATTCTGTAACCTGAACTTTTAATTACATCATCAACACGACCAACAAACCAATAATAACCCTCTTCGTCGCACCATGCAATATCTCCCGTATGGTAAAAGCCATCGTAGATCACTTCCGATGTTTTGTCTTGATCACGATAGTATTCAGTAAATAATCCGATGGGTTTTCCGTCTTTTATATTGATCACAATCTCGCCTTGTTCACCTACCTCACAAAAAGTTCCGTCGGATTTATGAAGCTCAACTTTATACATTGGCGATGGCATTCCCATAGATCCTGGTTTTGGTGTCATCCAAGGATAAGTACCAATTTGAACCGTTGTTTCGGTCTGTCCGAATGCCTCCTTTAGCATGATGCCCGTTAAGTCTTTGAAAGTATTGAAAACCTTCGGGCTAAGCGCTTCGCCAGCTGTAGTGCAATATTCTAAAGAAGAAAGATCATAGCTAGATATGTCTTCTTTTATCAAAAATCGATAAATTGTTGGCGGCGCACAGAAGGACGTTACTTTATATTTAGAAATCACTGCCAACAAATCGCTTGACGTAAATTTTTTATGATCGTAGACAAACACAGAACAACCAGCCATCATTTGTCCGTAGAGTTTTCCCCAAACAGCTTTTCCCCAGCCTGTGTCGGCAACAGTAAGGTGCACTCCATCTTCTTTTACATTGTGCCAAAACGATGCGGTGATGATATGCCCTAGCGGATAAGCAAAGTTATGAGCCACCATTTTAGGATCTCCCGTGGTTCCTGATGTAAAATACAAGAGAGAGGTATCTTCGATTGCACTTGCCTTTTCTGGTCCGGCAAAAGATGGTGCCTTTGCGATTCCATTTTCCCAGCTCTTCCAATTTTTGGGCACATCTGATTCAATTGCAATGCAATGCTCCAGTGTTTCACAATCGTTTCTTGCCTCATCAACATGATCGATCACTTGTTTTTCGTTGACCGCCACAATGGCTTTAATACCTGCAGCTGAGCATCGATAAATAATATCTTTCCTGGTTAATAAATGGGTAGCAGGAATGGCCACAGCTCCCAATTTATGCAGTGCAATAACAGCATACCAAAACTCTAAGCGACGCATCAAAATCAACATCACTTTATCTCCATGGCCAATGCCTGTTTGCTGCAAATAGGAGGCTGCCTCATCGCTCTTTCTTTTTAGCTCCTCATAGGTAACATCTACATGTCTTCCCTCATCATTCGTCCATACAATAGCAACTTTATTAGGTTCCAACTTCGCATATTCGTCTACAATGTCGTAAGCAAAATTAAAATTCTCAATTTCTTTGATCTTGAAATTTGTCATAAAATCGTCTGTCGAACTAAATTCCGACTGAACGAGGTATTTTTTATATAGCTGCATTGTATATTTTATCTAAGAATAACTGCAAGAAACCTGCATTTAATATTATTAACCGCCCTCATGCTGTGTGGGAATTCTGAATTAAAGTAAATTGTATCACCTTGCTGCAATAGAATCTTTTTATCATTTAAACGAAGCTCCATTTCACCTTCAAGCACTAGATTAAATTCTTGTCCAACATGCGTACTAAGCTCCTGCTCTTCCGCACTTGGCTCAACAGTAACAACAAAAGGTTCTGCTTTTTTTCCTACAAAACTAGATGCGAGAGACTCGTATTGATAAGCATCTCGTCTATGAACGCCAACTCCCATGCCTTTTCTGGTAATGGAATATTTAAATACGTGAGGCTCCTCTCCGGCAAGCAATGCAATAAGCTCTATGTTATAATGTTTAGAAATATTATGAAGTACACTTACTGGAATATCAACATCACCACTTTCATATCTCAAATAATTATTGACAGTGGTATGGCAAACATCTGCAACTTCTTCGAGAGTGAACTCAAGCGCTTCTCGTAAGCCTTGTAAACGCTTCGCTATTTGACGAATTTGTTCGTTCATTTTGGAGTCTTTTGTTAGTAAGAGTGCAAGGAAAGAAAAATGATTCCAAAATGCAAGGCTCCCAGTTTTTACTTATGATCAAAATCGGATTCATAATCAGAAACAACTATCATCCTTCGCATTTAAATAAGTTGTTCCTATTCTTTTCTCAAAGATATACTGAGTCACAACATTTGAATACTGAGCATCATTCTTCTCATGTAAGAAAAGTGTATTTTTCTTAACACCTTGTACTACTCATGATAAGCAAACACATGAGTTGATACACGAGTAAAGGTGTATTGAGAAACAATTAAAAGTCGAATTCAGGTTATTACGCGACTATATTAGCATTCCCATTTACTTCATCAATTATTGACACCAATCGAGTAACTTTTGCCGGATCATGAAACAATCCGAAGATGCCCTGATGGTGTTTTTCGTTGAATGGTGCTTTGGTCAGCATGGCTTTGTCGATTGTGCCATTAACCACCAGATAATCGATGATGGTATTAATAAAAGTGATTTGATCGGCATTTAATTGTCCGTTGCTGAGAAAGCCTGCAAACGCATTTTTGGCAGCATTAACATCAAGTCCGACAATACTGCGGATGAACTTGCCCAAGGCTTGTTCACCATAGTTCTTCTCAAAATCTTCTTTTGATCCTAATTGCGAACCCTCAAACATCAGGCGTTCCAATTCTGCAAGCTCTTCTTTCGTAATGGGTTCATTGGTATTTAATTTACTGATGGCAATGTGATTTTTATGCTCTCTGATGAATCGCTCGACACGAGTCTTGTATGTCTCACTAGATGCTCCGTAAGTTACATTTCCTTCTTCGACAACAACTTCCTGATCTTTGATATCTGAATAAACAATTTTCTTATCGCTGCCATCCAAATACTTCAACAAGTCTCTCACCTCATCGCGTACTTGTTCCAGTTTCGTTTGCCTTAATCCGACATAAAAATGATCTTCTTTCATGGTCTCAATCAGCTCTTTCCGCTGAATCACCTGAGGAATGGTATATTTCTTACTTAAAAGAGTGGCGATATGAGTCATGTTATTCACAAAGCCTCTTTTACTTGCCAATTCCAACAGGTAAGCAATCTGCATTTTCAGAGTCATCAGGTCGAATCTACGTGCTGTTTCATCTGCCTTGTCGGGAAGAGGCAACTTGCTCAGGTATTCTTCGATTATATGAATGTCCTCGTTGCTGATGTTATTCCAACGATCCCGGGTTTTAAATTCATCCACATAGCGCAAATTCATTTGAACTGCAAAACGATCCCTATTTAAGTATTCAATCTGTTTGTGAAGGATATTCAGGTGATTACAGGCAAGTAGCAGATTATCCTCTTCGCCTGTTTGAGCCAGCAATTGACTCAACTGCAAACGGGATTCAAAAATCTGCTGACTAACCGGTTTGGAAAGATTGCCTTCGGCTCCCTGTGGATTGGCTTCGAAGAACTCAAAGTTCTGACAGGTATCAAAAATGTAAAATTCCTTTTTATCCTCATCGGGACCAAAAATACCTGGACACAACCGGGTTCCCCGACCGATCATCTGCCAGAATTTGGAATAGGAACGCACCATTTTAAAGAAGACAAGATTCAGCACCCGAGGTGCATCAATTCCTGTATCGAGCATATCAACAGATACGGCAATCTGGGGCAGACACTCCTGATTCTGATCGCAGAAATTATCAATCAGACTTTGAGCATGTGAGATCTTGTTGTGAATCACATCAATAAAATTACTACCTGAATACTCCGGAAATAGTTCATTAAAGCATTTCACAATAAACTCAGCATGATCCTGATTAGAGGCAAAAATGATGGTTCGTCCCAACTTATCACCTCCTTCAATTTTGAGTCCGTTTTCCATCACACCCTTTAATACTTCATTCACCGTATTTCGGTTGAACAGCCATTTCGACAGAGCAGAGTTGCGGATCTCCTCTGGAAATAAACCTGTTTCTTTATCGAGAAAAGTCTCCTCGTATTTTTTCTTTTCGTCCTCCGAAAGATCTTGATATCGAATACCTTCTCTTAAAAACTTGGTTGTCAGCTCAAATTTCTTTGGCGGAACCAAATACTTGTCCTTAACCGCTACTTTAAGTTCATATTCAAAAGTAGGATCACCATCCGGACAAGCTAAAAGATTATAGGTATTGTGATCAATCTCTCCTTTGGGCGTGGCGGTTAAACCAATAAGATGGGCATCGAAGTATTCAAAAATGGATTTGTACTTATTATAAATGGAGCGATGTGCCTCATCGACAATAATCAGATCGAAGTGACCGACTCCATACATCCGTTTCCCATTATTTTGAGCGCTATCTATCCTGTTCATCATCGTAGGATAGGTACTGAAAACCATGCGGGTTACATCATCTTCCTTCTCTCTGGTAAGGTCGATGGATGTCATATTTTTCAGATGCTCACCAAAGCTGTTCTTTGCCTGGCGAACCAATGCATTCCGATCAGCCAAAAACAAAACACGTTTTACCCAATTGGCTTCAAAGAGAATCTCAACCATCGATGCGGCCGTTCGGGTTTTTCCGCTGCCCGTAGCCATCACTAATAAGGCTGCGCGTTTGCCTCCTGTTATTGTATTTGTCAGAGGCGAAGTTTTCACAAAATATTCAGCAACACGTTTCCATGCGGTCGCCTGATAATACCGATCCGTTATCAGAGGATTCACAGAATAGTTGCGCAAATCCTTTCGGCTGTCTCGCTGTTGAATACGCCATTGCAACTCCTCTTTGCTTAAAAAACCATAAACTCTTCGGGCATTGTAAAAGGTATCATCCCATAAAAAGCTTTCGTATCCGTTTGTATAGAAAATAACCGGACGTTGTCCTTTCATCTGTTCCAAACAATCGGCGTATAATTTAGCTTGATTCTTTCCATATTCAGACGACTTACTGGTTCGTTTGGCTTCAATTACCGCCAAAGGCAATCCGTTGTCATCCCAAAGCACATAATCA
>JAESUW010000189.1 GCA_016760525.1 Labilibaculum sp. | reverse complement strand
GAAACTATCACGTGTAGAGGCGCTGGCATTTTGCCCCACCAATGCATCAAGAACCCGGTCTTCAAGCTTTATTTTTATAATTATAATATCACGTTTATTATTTCGTCCGAAAATCCTCATTCCGACAAGATTAGTAGTCATTACTCTTTCATAACAAATCTTATGCCAATCGCTAAATTCCATTATGTTGGTTTATTCTCATCAATACATAGCAAACTTAAAATATTTATGTTTATTTTTCATCCACTGCACTTTCGTAGTACACACCCCAACTACATACACTAAACATTAATTATCCATCATTTATGGAAAACAGCAAAATCCGCCCATTAAATCTATGTTTAATTCAACCCTTAATTACAACATCCAAAAACAATGCATATTGTTATATAGAAAAACAAATCTTGTTTTCAACAAATCACATTCAAGCTTTATTAAAACAGATTGTAAAAGAGAAAACCTCCTGTATTCATACCCTATTCTGTACTAAAGAAACCTTAAAGTTTTATTCCAAATCGGACTTACACAACAAAATCCCTTTAATTGTGAATTTACCTATGTCTTCCGATGAAATTCTGGATCAAGTGAATAATCTCAACTTTTCTTTCTGTTCAGCTTCTATATGGAACTACAATTCCAAAGAAGATACGAATCTCGAGTTCAAAAAAAAAAAACACAATTCACCAAATTAAAACCAATCAGAAAATTCACGAAGAAAACTGGACTGGCGTGGCAAAATCCTTATTTGTCTGTTTGGGCTTTCTTCCTTTTTAATGCCATTTTAAAAATGACTAATACAAATTAATAGCCAAAACTATTTTCRAAAYACTCAATGATTWAAAATTAKAATTTATGAARACAACTTTTACTCGGTATTTATTTCARAAGTATGCYAAAAGCATCCTTTTTACGGCAAYTTTTCTTGCCTTMGTTTTTCAAGGCTTGGGCCAAASCACAGAAAACTAYGAWGGCRCAGRCTYARMMKYTSRARYTCTCACAACTGGCGATACGCCATTTGATTACGGAGGRTTYACCTACCAAATCWCAGRWGYGAATGGNCCAANTAGARRAYGCANNGATATMYMMWMAASYYKNNATGGACAAGGRAGTTCRTMTGCACTMKSCATCTWYCATCCTARTRCTGTGRAACWATTYAAKATAAAAAAAACAGACGGYGGKATTTTTGATGTTGYAARTCTTTGGATTGATTCAWKGGAAAGCSCCTTCWCCATTACTGGTTATAAGGATGGGATTTCTACAACCTCAYCGGTTATGGTCTTTCCCGGCACCAGCATAGTAGAACTCAATTTCACAGRRRTTGACGAGCTTWGGTTTAKWGGGTCAWYRRWWKWTWWTATTRWYRATNNTTTNCAATACACCCTAACAAATTCTACCCCCACAATTTCAATAAACAACTCCACCCTGGCCTACACCGAAARCGATGCTGCAACTCAAATTGATGCTTCAGGAACTGTWAGTGATGCGAACGGAGATGCTGACTGGGATGGAGGAACACTTGAAGTGCAAATAACAGCCAACAATGAAGTCGCTGATGAGATCAGTATTCCTGATAATGTAGTAGGTACTATTAATACCAGTGGTACTACTATTTTAAATGCGACTACTGCTATTGGTACACTCAGTGCAAGCGAGGGAACGGTTACCAACGGCACCATACTGACTATCACTTTCAACGCCAGTGCAACAGATGCATTGGTGCAACAGGTTTTGCAGGCATTGCATTACCGTAATACTTCTAATGACCCGGGAAGATCGAATCGTACAATTACCATTGCAGCTACCGATAAGAATGCAGCAATTAATTCAGACACTCGCACCATTAGAGTAACAGCTATTAACGACGAACCAACTTTAACAGCAACAGGAACCGATCCTACATTTACTGAGGATGGTAGTGCTGTTGTTGTCTTTAGCAGTGCTTCTGCTTCAACAGTTGAAATTGGACAAATACTAACTGGCTTTCAAGTGACGCTTACCAATGTAAATGATGGTTCCTACGAGCGCTTGAATTTGGATGGTTCTGCCATAGTCCTTACCCATAGTACTTCTGGAACTACTGCTACAAATTCCCTTTCTTACAGTGTTTCTGTAAGTGGTACAACTGCAACTCTAAGCCTAAGTGGAGGTGCGCTAAGTGCTTCTGACTTACAGGCTTTGGTCGATGCGGTTTCTTACCAGAACAATAGCAATACACCAAACACTTCAAATAGGGTGGTAACACTGACCCGTTTAACGGATAGTGGCAGTAATTTAGGTAGCAATGATAATATTGCTGTACTTTCAATTGCTTCCACCCTAAGCTTAGTTTCCGTTAACGATGAACCTTCTTTAACAGCAACAGGAACCAACCCTACATTTACTGAGAATGGTAGTGCTGCTGTTGTATTTAGCAGTGCTTCTGCTTCAACAGTTGAGAGTGGACAAACATTCACATCTTTTACAATGACGCTTAGCAATGTAAATGATGGTTCCTACGAGCGCTTGAATTTGGATGGTTCTGCCATAGTACTTACTCATAGTACTTCTGGGACTACTGCTACAAATTCTCTCAGTTACAGTGTTTCTGTAAGTGGTACAACTGCAACTCTAAGCCTAAGCGGTGGTACACTAAGTACTTCTGCCTTACAGACCCTTATCAATTCGATTTCCTATCAAAATAACAGCAACGATCCAAATACCTCCAACAGGGTGGTAACAATCACCAACCTAACCGATAACGGAGGAACAGCAAACGGTGGAGATGACACTGCTACTTTGGCAATCACTTCAACCATTAGTGTAACAGCTGTTAACGAAGTTCCTACGGCAAACGACTTTACCCTTACTGAAATTTATCAGGGAACCCCATATACATTTGCTGCCAGTGATTTTGCTTACTCCGATGATAACAGTGATCCTATCGACCATATTCGCATAACAGCTGTACCCATTAACGGTACTTTATATGTTGATGCAAACAGCAACGATGCTTACGATAGTGGTGAAGAATTATCGAATGGATCAACTGTTACGAAAGCCAATCTTGATGCCGGAAATTTACAATACATCAATACCGGAACAAGCGACAGTTCGTTTACGTTCGATGTGAACGATGGTATTGATTACAGCACATCAAGCTATACGGCAAGTTTAACAATTATAGCAGAACCTACAGTAACACTAAGCCTCGATCCGTCTTCCTCAATATCTGAAAATGGAGGTACAACGAATATCAAAGCAAGCTTATCTCATACTTTCAATAAAGCAGTAACTGTAAATTTAGCAGTAACGGGAACTGCTACAGGTGCCGGAACCGATTATAACCTTTCAGCAAACTCTATTGTTATTAATTCTGGTTCTATCTCTAACACCATATCCATTACGAGTATTAACGATGCCTTGGACGAAGATGATAAAACCATAATTGCAGATATCTCAACGGTTACTAATGGTTATGAATATGCTTCACAGCAGGTAACTTGTATTTTAACCGATGACGATGTGACAGGTTTCACAATTACCCAAACTGATGGTAATACGCAGGTACTTGAATCAGGTACAGATGATTCATTTACGATGCAATTGGATGTGATACCTGCTTCTGATGTTGTAATTGATCTCGCAAATGGAAATCCCGGTGAAATTGCCGTGAGCCCTTCGAGCCTGACTTTCACAGCAGGCAATTGGAATGTTCCGCAAGTAGTAAATCTAACTACTGTTGATGATGATTATGATGATGGTGATCAGTCCGTAAACATTACAATAAGTATTAATGATGATGCCAGTGATGATGCTTTTGATGCTCTTTCAAACCAAATACTTGGTGTTACTTCGGTTGATGATGATACTACCGGATTTAGTTTATCAAAACTAACTGCTTCGGTAACAGAGGATGGATCTACTGATAACATTAGTATTGCTTTGGATGCTCGCCCTGCTTCAGATGTCGTTTTGACGATCAGCAGCAGCGATGAGACAGAAGCCACTGTATTACCGGCAATTTTGACATTTACCTCTGAGAATTGGTCTACAGAACAAGTGATTACTCTAAGCGGACAGGATGATGCTCTTACAGACGGAAATCAGATCTCTACGATTACAGTTAGTGTTGATGATGCCAGTAGTGATGATGCTTTTGATAGCCTGGCTGACCAAATAGTTAGTTACACGACGACCGATGATGAAGTTGCCGATTTTATCATTGTTGAATCCGTTGGATATACCCATGTGAATGAAAGAGGAACATCAGATGTCTTTAGCCTTAGATTAGCTGGTGCACCCCTTTCAGATGTTGTTCTGAGCGTAAGTTCAAGCGATACAGGGGAAGCAAGTGTGGATAAAGCCACTCTTACCTTTACTTCAGCCAACTGGAATACCCCTCAAGAAGTAACAGTAACAGGTGTTAATGATGTCCTTACCGATGGGGAACAAATCCTAACAATTACGATTGCTGTAGTGGATGCAAGCAGTCATGATGCTTTCGATTCTGTAAGTGATAAAGAGATAAGTGTGACCAATGCGGATGATGATATGGCAGGATTTACCATTTCGCAAACCAACGGGAGTGCTTCTGTATCAGAGAACGAATACATTACACTGGATACTATGTGGGTGGTATTGAATTCTCTCCCATCGTCTAATGTGGTCTTGTCTTTTGTAAGCAGTAACGAGGATGAGGTTTTGGTGGATAAGTACAGATATTACTATTCTCCCGGAGACTGGAATATTCCTCAGCGTTTTTTAATAGGGGGAATGAATGACAATTTTGTTGATGGTAATACAACCACACCCCTTACCATTGGTGTAATAGATGCAGAGAGTCCTGCTGATTATAATTTGTTACCCGATCAAATTATAAATGTTATTAACGCTGATAACGATGTAGCCGCTTTTAGCCTGTCTAAAACCACTGCCACGCTTGCAGAATCTGGAACAGAGACTTTTACCCTTCATCTGGAAAATCGCCCCCTATCGGATGTGGTGTTCCATATTAGTGCAGGGGATTCGGATGAGGTTTTGGTTTCGCCCAGTAGTCTTACTTTTACAACTGCAGAAGGCTGGAGGTCCAAAAAAACAATAACAATAACAATAACAGGAGTGGATGATTCCCTCCTAGATGGAAACCAATTATCAACAATAACAGTAAGTGTTGATCCTGACAACAGCAACGATTTTTTTGATGCTTTGCCAGACCAAACCGTAACGGTAACCACTACAGATAGTAATGTAGCCGCTTTAGCAATCGTAGAATCAAACGGAAACAGCAGTCTTGAAGAAACAGGTAGCTCTGATTCTTTTACTGTGGCATTAAGAGCACAACCCGATTCTGATGTGGTGATTAATATTGCAAATGCAGATGCTGGTGAATTAAGTGTGACTCCGGCAAATTTAACCTTCACTTCTGCAAATTGGAATACCCCTCAAACAGTAAGTTTAACTGGAGTAGACGATCTTTTTGATGATGGGGCCCAATTCACACAAGTTACTCTGAGCGTAGATGCTGCCAATAGTGATGATCTTTTCGATTCGATGAGCAATCAGATAGTAGATGTTATTACTGCAGATGATGATTCAAGTCCTGTAATCACAGCCATTCAATCTTTCTCTGTGGATGAAGATGCGGCAAACACAACGAGTGTAGGAACAGTACTTGCCTCCGATGCCGATGCAGGAACAACGTTCAGCAGTTGGACAATTACCAGTGGAAATGATGATGCGGTTTTTGCGATTGATGCCTCAAGCGGTGCGATCACAATTGCTGATAATACCAATTTGGATTTTGAAACCACAACAAGCTATACTCTATCTGTAACAGTGAGCGATGGGACAAACACAAGTTTACTTGAAACTGTGAGTGTTACTATTAATGATATCAATGATGAACTTCCTGTTGTAACAGCAAGCCTATCTTTCTCTGTTGATGAAAATGCTGCCAACACAACGAGTGTAGGAACAGTGCTTGCCTCCGATGCCGATGCAGGAACAAGTTTCAGTACTTGGACGATTGCAGGTGGTAATGCGGATGCTATTTTTGAAATCAATACAGCTACRGGTGAAATTACCATTGCTGATAATRCCAATCTTGATTTTGAAACCACWACAAGCTATGCTTTAGAAATCAGCGTAAGCGATGGGACAAACACAAGTTTGCTTGAAACGGTAAGTGTTACTATTAATGATATCAATGATGAACTTCCTGTTGTAACAGCAAGCCTATCTTTCTCTGTTAATGAGAATGCGGCTAACACAGCAAGTGTAGGAACTGTGATTGCTACCGATGCCGATGCAGGAACGACTTTCAGCAATTGGACGATTGCAGGTGGTAATACTGATGGAATTTTTGAAATCAATACAGCTACGGGTGAAATTACCATTGCTGATAATTCGAATCTTGATTTTGAAACCACAACAAGCTATACTTTGGAAATCAGCCTAAGCGATGGAACAAACACAAGTATTGTTGAAGATGTAAGTATCAATGTTAATAATATCAACGATAATCTTCCTGTTGTAACTGCCAGTCAATCTTTCTCTGTTGATGAG
>JAESUW010000113.1 GCA_016760525.1 Labilibaculum sp. | reverse complement strand
TGCCACTTCCCGACACCTCATCAGTGGTTCACTTTCGTTCATCTCTTCTAGTAATACCTGCTATACTCTTGGCATAGATTCTCCTAAACGCTCAATACCATGGCTCTTTACCAAAGCACCTTTAGGTGGTTTAAAGCCCTCTCCTGTAAAACGACTCTGGTGGGTCAAGCTTACAAAGCTATCCACCATCTCAAATAAAGCATACTACACGATTTTATGCCGATGTGTAGCTTCTTGGCACACTATGTAACGTAGGCGCCTTAGTTGATTTATGTTTCAAATTTAATAAAAAAGCAAGGTAGCTATTTTTAGCATTATGCCTAACTGTAACTATTCTAAAATAGCTACCTTGCCGTTGCTCATTAAAAGCACAAAACCCTCAAAAACCTACTGCCCGCCTATGTTACATGAGCGCGTGCTGAACGAAACCTAAAGGTAGCTAAAGCTTACAGTTGAGTACCTTTACGTCATGTTTAATTTAAAAATTGTATTATGAAAAAAAAGCACTTTAATCGAACGGGCTTGCTATTCATGCAATGAATTTAATAATATTTACTGTAAAATGAAACGCTCTATCGAGCTTTCTGGTAAAAGTTTAAGTACGCTTACCAATTATGCCCGTTATTTGGCAACAATGACATTGCATTTTAATCTCCAGCCGGAAATCTACAAACTCCTGTTTCAAAAAAAGTGGGTGATGTATTGCAAACAGCCCTTTTTGGCCCCAAACAAATCATCGAATACATCAACAGATATACTTCTCAAAATTGCCATTAGCAACCATAGACTGATCGATACCAGCGATGGCAAAGCAACTTTCATGGCGAAAGATTACAGACGTGGCGGAAAGAGACATCCTGTAAGCCGAAAGGACAGTGAATTTATACGAAGGTTCTCCTTTCATATTCTGCCAAAAGGGTTTACACGTATCGTCAATATGAGATACTTTCAAGTTCACTAAAACAAGGTATACTGCCCATTTTGCACAAGCAGTTGGGACTAATTACTATTTGCCCTAAACAGGAAAGCAAACATCAAATTTGCCCAAGCTACCAAAAAGGAGAACTCATCACCATCCGATACTTCGACAATCGGACCTCCGAAAAACATCAGACCTCTTGATAAATCAATCATTCAGGCTATTGTAAAAATAAAGTCTTAAACCGAAGCTACTGCCGTAGCTATGTCCAATTGTCGAATCTCCTAAATACTAAACAAAAAAAAGCTACAAATCACGCTACAGCTTTACTATATTTTTGAAATAATGCCATTTTAAGAACTTCCTATTACAGCATATCCTTCACTGAAAATCCTGCCAATTATATCATTACCCATAAGCAGCAGTTTTATTACCGGTTACGTCAACACACCGTTCATGTTGGGCAGTTCCTGCCACACGAACGCTTAGTTGTTGGGTGCTGGGCTTTATTTATACTCTATCTTTTTCATTAAATCATGGAACTTCTTCCAGTGTTTTTTAAGTTGTCCTTTTATTTTATTATCAGGTATAGTCTCTTTAGCTAAGTTTGCATAAGTTATAAAATTGCCCCAATCATATTTGTGGGATAAAAAGAAAGTGTCTGTTTTACTAGGATGTCTTTGATAAATCCGTCTTCTTTCTGCTCCAATTTGTGTAAACCTTTTATAAAGTCTTGATTTAAAAACTTTCCCTTTTGTCGATGTTCTGTTATGATAAGAATAAAATTTACTACGAGTAAAAGCTCTATTCATTTTTCTGTAGAATCCTGAAATACTTGAGTTTTTAATCAAAGTGTAATGACCGTCAAACTGAAAACCCAAATATTCAAACAAGGTATTGTTTTGAAGTTTCTTTGTTTTTAAATTCTTTTCGTTGCAGAAATGTCTTTTAAGCTTTTGATTATATAAAAAATGAAACACTTGTGTTTTGCTAATCTGGATTTCTAAACCACATTCCTTTATTGTTGTTAAAAAATGGTTTATCACTTTCTTTTCATGCCCAATCGGACAAATAGCGACCATATCATCAGAATACCTTTGATAAATACCATTTAAGCTTTTCAATAAATCGTTTGCTTGTTTATCAAAGTCAAGCAAGTATACATTTGCTAGAGTTGCACTTATCGGTGAGCCTTGCGGAATTCCTTTTTTTCTTAATCCTTTATTAATACCATCTTCATAGACATATTTATTTGCTTTAATTAAACCTTTGGCTCTAATAATCTCGATGTTCTCTTTTGAACAATACGCGACAGCTCGTTTGTTTCTTAAATAGTTCTTTTTCTTTATTCTGATTTCTTTAAATGACTTTGGAATTCTTTCAACGATTATTTGTTCTTTGAACATATCGAACAAATCACTTTCTTCCACATATGAGAATTTGGTAATATTCCGAAATACATTATAATGGTCTGGAGGTAAGTCAGTACCTGACTTTATAATACGTTTCCAATTTCTTTTAAGATAAGTGTGGTCTAGATTATCAAAAAAGCTCTTAATGTCAAATGTTATTGCGACTAAATCCTTGTCTGGACTGCTTTTAATAAATTTAAACACATCATTTGCAAAATCAACATTACATTTATTCCTGCATTTTTCTTTGGCTGGGTCAAGTTTAATTTTCCGATATGCAGTAACACATTCCGAGATTCCAATTTCATTTACAGTCTCTTCATATGCTTTACCCAGTAATTCAGAATAATAGCTAAAAATATTTGAATCAAGATGATTTGAAAAATAAATATCACGTTCCTTAGTTGATGGTTTTCTTAATTCAGACCTTGTACCATCATGGCTAATCTCTTTTCTAAACTTCCTAACCTTTAATTGTCTATGTATAAATGGATAAAACGCATGAGTCGCAATTGCATCATCATTTTTCACTAATGGCTCAATCCAAACTCTATCCTTTTGTTCAAGCTGTAAACCAACATGAGGATACCTTTTTAGGCGAAACCAATCTTTTTTCTTTTTTCCTTTTAATACAGTTGTTCTCATAATTAAAATGAGTGGTAAGCGGCGGGGCAAGCTTTTACATTAATTCTCATTAATAGAATAGTACATGCATAACACAACACCCTATTGGATGTCGCCCCAATTACCCTTTCGGGAAGAATTATATTCGTAACTTTATCCATAATAATAAATACTATGAAATCAATTAGAACATTACAGTTTATTCTCAACATGCTTGAACTTTCTTTCGATTGCTCTTGCATTATTGGAATTCCTGCTCCGTAAGCAACGTTTGTCTTGCTTAGCAATCTTTGAAAAAACGTACTATTCAGCGAACCACTTACCATTCTCATTTCATTTTATCTGTTTTTACAGCCTTAAATTACTAAGTTTTTATTAATGTTTCTTTTCTCAATGGATATCTTTTATTTAAAATTGCAGACTTATTATTCGTAAAATATTCCACAAATCCAATATCGGTTAA
Source organism: Labilibaculum sp. (assembly GCA_016760525.1). Lineage (GTDB taxonomy): Bacteria > Bacteroidota > Bacteroidia > Bacteroidales > Marinifilaceae > Labilibaculum. Next base: position 3,196 of record JAESUW010000113.1, on the reverse strand, counting down.
TAATTCTAATATTTCGTCCTTTAGAAGGGTTTCATTGTCATGCTTAATTAACTCTTCAGCTATATAAACAACTGCACTCCATACCTCAGGGATTAATAAAAATTCAAATACAAAGCGAAATGCACTCCATTGAACATAACTAGTTTTGATGCGAAATGCTTGTGATATTGGGTTTATATATAGTTGTGCCATTTCATAATCATCTATTGCACCTTCTGCGGAAAGTAACTTTGAGTCAGATTTAAAATTTGATAGATTATCATTTACGTACGAAGCTCCTTTTAAATAAACAGTCTTGGAACAGATTCCTGCTAATGCAATTAGTAAAATTTTGTCTCCAAAATTATAATCTGTGGGAGATGGTGCTGATTTTGCTTCGAAATTCAAACCACCTCTCCAATTAGGATTAATTTTTTTTATCTCTGTGATGTTAATTGTTAAGGCTTTCAAATTCAATAAATCCAGAAACATAGCTGCTACAATGCAATGTCCTGCTTCATGATAAGCAGTTTGTATTTTTTTTGTTTTCAATATCTTATTATATATCAATTTCAAGTTTCGCATAATTAACGCTCAGTCTTAGCCTTGCACCCAACGTTCGGTATATGGTTAGTGCGGGAGTTAAAAAGAACTATTATTTCAGTTTAGCACCTAGCCAAATATAATAATTTTGGTTGTATTTTTTTTTACAAACTAAATTTTATATTTGGCGTTGTTTGTTGAAAGAACTTCACTTTGAATTAAGCACAAAACCCACATTAATTATATACATTGTTACCTGTCTGGCTTTTCTTTCCGCAAACTTGCTAGCGTTGGCAAAGACATACTCTTTTACAGTTTTGATGAAGCTTGGATGGAGCGACTGTAAATGTGTATGGCTTTTAAGCGTTGGCAATTCCGCTATCCAAAAATCCGTTTAAATATTGTTTTATCCTGAACATCTTGAAATTCAGCAATTACACTCTTTTTAAAGTCAAAGTCAAAACTTCCATATTGAGAATCATCTTCATCTGTTATAATTTCATCTTCATTAAATGTCAAAATATACTGAAACTGTTTTTTGTCAATATGTTCAAGATATTTGTGATATACATAGTTGATGGTGTTTATTTTAGTTTTCATAGAAATTCCGTGGAAAACACCATCGTGAATTAGGAAATCAGGAACTTTTCTATTATTCTCAATATTATATAAAAAGACCATTAAATCGTAAGCAACGATTTTTAGCCTTGATTGTCCCAATGCATCTGCTTTTGGAATTTCTATTTCAATATTAAAAGGCAATTTTTTTCTGTTAGATGAAGGGTTTGGTGTGATGTCAAAATAAGCGTTTTCATATGATTCATCAACAAATATTGCGTTTTTGAGAATATCTATGAATAGTTTTCTTAGTTCATCTATTCGACCTTGAAATTCCTTTATTTCAACTGAAATTAATCTTCGAACCTCACTTATTGTAACGTTAAGGTTAGTTAACATCTCTTGATATTCATCAATTTGCTTTATTAATTGAAGGTTTCTCTCAAGGTCTGTTTTCTCAATGATAAGTTCCTCATATGTGTTTTTAATGCTGTCTAGAGCTCCTTTTTCATCTAAGGCTTTATATAGTGAACTTCTTTTGTTTTCGTGTATAGAAATGTCTTTTAAAACTTCATCAATTGCTGTTTGTAATTTTTGTTCTTTTTGTAATAAATATTTTTTACGATTACTAAGTATGTTATTTTTAAATTCGATAACTTCTTCTAAGGTTTTTGCAACTTGATTTCCAAAATTTTCTAGTACTTCATTATATATTTTTCGAATTTCCTGAGTCTCTACATTTTGGTCAACAGCATAACTTTCTTTGATTTTAGAAATTTTAACTTCTAAGGAATTATATTCTTTTAGTTTGTCATTTATAAGTCTAGTAACTTTTCCTAATTGCTTTTCGACATCTTTATACTTTTCAATAAATTGATAGCTGTCTAAACTTTGTTCTAATAGTGAAATCCTTTGTTCAATATTGAAACGTTCACTTCTATATTCTTGAATAGATTTTCCAGTATCAATCTTTATTTTTTGTTCTGATGTGTCTATTGCAGATTTAAATTTGTCGTATTCCTTAGACTGTTCATTATAGTTTATTAAATGTGCAGTAGGTAAGTCGAGTAAGAAAAAATTAAAAATAGCTTTCTCTTTCACGTTTGCACTATACTTCAGGAAATTGAGTGGTTCAAATCTTTTCTGATTATCTAAATCATCTTTGATAAAGAAGTCAAAAATGGTTCTAAACTTATTACCTGTGAAGAATACATCGTTTTTTTCGACTGGTAAATATAGATTAGTTAAAATAGATTTTAATTCAGTTTTTTCAAAATCATCTAACGAATGAAGTGAAGAACCAAATTGAATTTTCATTTTAGAACTGAAATCTCTTTGTATGAAATAAGGTTGATTATTTATTTCAAATTCTAAAGTTATTTCGTGTTCACCAATTCTTAAAAAGTCGTATTTTTTATTAAAAAAAATATTTTGAGCACTATCTGACAAAAAAGTAAAATCGATTAATCTAATTAATGTAGACTTTCCGATTCCGTTTATTCCTTGGGCTTCTTTATCTTTTGAATATTTACCAAGAATGATATTGATTCCAGAATGAAAAACAACTTCATCTATTAATCCAGTATTTGAGAATATTTTTTTTAACATATTTATTGAAATAAATTCTGTTCTTGGTTTTGTTTTTTTTGAGGAGTCAACTTTACTTTATAGTTTGAGTATTCTATCAGGCCAAAACTATATAGAAATGTTAGACTTTTGATAAATAAATCTGGTGTTCGTTTGATGTCCTTTTTCAAAAATGAAATCATTACTTTTTCCAAAAGTACAGATGTCTTATGTTTTTGAAGTTCTTTAATAATATCAGTTGCAACAACTAAAATGTTCGTTGAAAAATCTGTTTCAGGGTGTGGTAAAATCATTTCTCTGCTTTGGTTTTATCTCCGATGATACATTGCTCAAAAAGATATAATAAAATAGCTCTTAAATAATATAAATATTCATCATCACTATCAGATGCGTATTTGTATAAGTACTTTTCTATTAGCTGTTTTAATCTATTTTTAAAGTTGCCAGATTCATTTGTGTAATCGTATTTTATTTTGTGTTTTAGTTTTTCGAAATCTTCATCTTCATATCCAAATAACAATCCACCTAT